>CAXRIX010000088.1:0-9952 GCA_964230555.1 Bdellovibrionales bacterium | reverse complement strand
GTCTTGCGCCCCTCCACCTCGCTAAAATTATCACTTCGTATTCCTCCCACGGTGAACGCCAAAACAGCGGCCAAGCAGTTAAAAGAGCTTCTTGAAAGCGACCCTCCCTACAATGCGAAAGTGGAATATCAACTGGAAGATGCGGCTAGCGGCTGGAATGCGCCGGCTGTTTCAGACTCTCTAGAGGCCCTGATTCAAGAGTCTTCAAAAACCTATTTTGGAAAAGAGGCATTGGCTATGGGAGAAGGTGGCTCCATTCCATTTATGGGTATGATCGGTGAAGCGTTTCCAGACGCACAGTTTGTTATAACTGGCGTCTTGGGTCCCAATTCCAATGCCCATGGACCCAACGAGTTTATTCATATTGAATATGCTAAAAAGCTGACTGCTTGCGTGTTTCACGTCTTGAACAACATTAAAAAATTGCAATAAAACATCTAATCTTGAGGCGATAAAGTGAATTTTCTCACTTTATTGTCCAGATTTTTTCTCCGCCAAAAATCTTTACACTTTAACTAACAATTTCAAACTGATTCAAAAAATCGAGGCGCTAACCTAGGGTTATTGTTTATTTTTTGATGCACCTCTTTAAAATGAAACAGTCTTCTTTGGTTCCGTTTTTGCAGCGTTTGTAAGTATGGGGAAGAGTGTTTTTTGGAGTGCTATTTTAATAGCCTTAGGTGCTTGTACGTCCACACCGAACAGTGAAAACCTACCAGTGTTTTCCTATATGGATGGCCTACAAACCGAAAAATCCGTTAGTTGTGCTAGCCATGATCCTTATCAATGTATGGCCTGCGCGCTTCAAGGAGAGGCCGCCAACCAACCCGGCGCCGGCATCTACGCCGTCGGCATAACGATCATGACTCGTGCTAAAGGACGGGTTGATCGTATTTGTAAAGTCACCCGAGCTCGTCGACAATTCGAAGGCATGCGCCGCCAAGGAAAGAGAAAAGTTTCTAAAAAAGTCTGGAGAGTTACCGAACATATCATGGAGAGCCGAGAGACTGGATGGACCCATTTTTGGGCGCCAGCCACCCAAGCACGCTTGAAAAGAAAAAAACCGTTTTGGGCGCGTCGATTTGAACAACGAATGTGTAAAAAAGAAACGATCGGTGACCACGTTTTTTTTGATAACCAAAGCTGCAAGTACAACCGTCGAATGCGCTTGAATGCCCAAAACTGACCTGCTACAAAGCTAGACAGATATAAAGGATTCTGGGCATGACGATACGTAAAGCAGAAAAAACGGATGTAAAAGCCATCTTAAATCTTATTAAAGAATTGGCCTTATTTGAAAATGAACCCGACGCCGTTGAAACCACTGAAGCGGACCTCCTGCGTGATGGTTTTGGTGAGTCTCCATTTTTTAATGTGATTGTTGCCGAAGACGGTAACGAAATTTGTGGTTTTGCTCTTTTTTATTTTTGCTGGTCGACCTGGACGGGGCGACCGTCCATGTTCCTGGAAGATTTGTATGTCCAAGAAAAACACCGCGGTAAAAAGATTGGCCATCAGCTTTTAAAAGAATGTTCTCGGATAGCTGTCAATCGCAACTGCGCTCGCTTTGAATGGGAAGTTTTGGATTGGAACCAAGGAGCCCGGGACTTCTATCACAAAATTGGCGCCCGGCACATGCAGGACTGGCTGGTCTACCGGTTGGATGGTGCCAATTTAAAAAAATTCGCACAAAGTTAAGAGGGATCAGTAAAGGCTTGGCGCTTTTCGGCGACAAGAAAAGCCGATTGATGCTCAAGATAAGCCGCTTCGTTAATGAAGAAGGGATAAATGGGACCCTCTTCCTCTAATTCAATCACCTCACGATCGATATTTATAAACAACGGAGCGCCCTTTTTTAGTTCTGTGAAGTCGGCGCCTTCAAGACTTGGATGGATGTACCAGCCCTTTTTCTCGGGGTACTTACGAACACCCAGCATTTTGTAAACTTCAATCGGCGTCTGTTTGACTTCGAAGTTGAAATCAAAGTTTAAAAGCTTTTCGACTATTTTATGAGTTTTAAGCACTAACTCTGCATTGACCACATTATTGGCGACAGGTCCCACCTCGATGGTCAGACCGGCTGGACAAAGACGGTTCAAATGATTGCATTCCTTATCTAATTTATCCTCTTCTATCAGAGTCACCTCTGGCATTTCGAGTTTTAAAAACCGTGCGGCTTTTTGGGTTAAGGGATGAGTGTTGTTAAGGATCGCAGTAAGTCCCATATTAGAAGTGGTGGTATGTAAATCAATGCAGAAATCAAATGAGCCTTTTATTTCTTCTTCAAGCTTTTTAGCTCTTTCTCCTTCATAGCCTTTTCGTATTGCATTTTTCCCAAAAGCTCGATTCAAGTCACAATCAATATACCGCCTCTTTTGTTCGAACGCCTTGGGGTTTCCCCAAAAGCTTTGATAGTCATTGGTAAACGACTTTTTAGTTAGCTTAAAAAGACTCATGACCTCTATACCAACAGGCTCGTTGCCATGGGTGCCACCCACCAGTGCGATCTTCATTAGTGTTTTCCTTTTGTTTCACGTTCATGCTTGGCTTTGTCCTTGCCTCGAAGCTCGTGATCACCTTTCTTTGATTTCGGCCGCCCGTGGTCTTCATCATCGTCGTGCTCACCAAAAGCCGATTTAGAAACAGAGAAGTAAGACACTTCTTGTACCTTGATGGCTTGCTTGATTTCGTAAGACAGTCTCTCCATATGGCGGCGATGGGCCAACATGTACAGGCTTAAAATTTTACTTCCTTTTTTGCCACTACCCAGGGGCTCTTCGTAAATTTCGTCAACCTCAAGCTCATCGTTTTCTATGATGGCCAGCACTGTCTTTTTTACAGATCCTTTTGAGAGAACATCCATTTGAAAATAATCGTATTCACTTTCATTTTCCATGAATTTATAGAGGGGACTAATCAATTTCAGAACAATAAGCACGGTTAAAGTAAAGATGGCTGCCGTGAACGGATAGCCAGCACCGATCGTAAAACCGATGGCGGCGACAACCCATATGGTGGCCGCAGTCGTCATCCCAATAACACTGCCTTGTCCTTGAATAATGGCACCCGCCCCTAAAAAACCAATACCACTGACAATTTGTGCGGCCACTCGGGTGGGATCAGCCATCCCGATGGCTCCGACAGAAATCAAAAGACCGATTGAGGTGTAAAGAGCTGCGCCCAAGCAAATAAGTATATTGGTTTTAATCCCTGCCGACTTTAATTTCTTTTCACGATCGTAGCCGACTAAACCACCCAGGATGAGGGCCATAAAAACCTGAATACCGATGCCTAAGTAAATTGAAACTTCACCCAAGAGTTCCATTGGCATTTTACTAATTATGGTCATCTTTCCCCCGCATTAAAGACTTCAACAAAGTCTAGGCCGCAAGCCATTTGTTGTCAAAGTAATCAAAATCGGCGGGCTGACAACCAATCTGGAACTTCACGACCGTGAATCAAGTCAACTAAAGCTTTGCCGCCATGGAATGCCATACCGATTCCATGTCCCGTAAAGCCACCCATAAAAAAGGTTTGATTGTCGGTTGGAAGAGAGCCAATCATGGGTTCTCCGTCGACAGAAAAACCCATAACACCAGCCCAGCGATGGGAGACCTTTGAACCCTTAAACTTTGGCAGATGCTTACGCACAAAGTCGTGCAAGGCTTGCTGAATTCTCTCTGTGGTGTGTTCGGAAAAACCTTTTTCGGTATCAGCTTGCAGTTGCCGAAAGCCGCCAATCAATAAAGATCCATCAGTCAGCTGACGAAAATAATCGAGATAAAAGTTGGCATAACAAGGCCCTTCCATAAATGGTGGCACCGGTTCAAAGACCATAATTTGACCACGGGTTGGATAAATCTTATCTTCAAAATAAGGATCCAATGCCGCCGAATAACCGTTGGTACAGTAAATGACCAAGGTGCACTCCACTTCTAGGGATTGAGCAATGACTCGGCGACCACGATGGGCATCAGACTCCACTCGACTGACTTCACAGTTTTGAAAAATTTCGGCTGACACTTGTTTTTCTATCATTTGTAAAAGCTCTATTGGGTCCACTTCCCCATCTTTCAAGTATTTAATACCACCACAAAATCCGACCGCCCCCAAGCGCCCTTCAATTTCGCTTTGGCCAAGAATCTCGACTGGGATCTTGTGTTGACTCATCAATTTAGCCACCTGCTGAAGCTCGTTGAACTCGGCCGTCTCAGCCGCCAACGAAAAAGCTCCCTGCTGGCGAAAACTTTTGGGTTTATTTGAGGCTTGAAAAATCTCTGACTTCAAAAGCTCCATATTTTTTTCAGCAAAACCCCAGATCTCAAGAGCCTTATTCTCTCCGTGCTTGGAAACCATTCGATTGAAATGCTCCACCGAACCACAAGTGATAAAACCAGCATTGCGTCCAGTGGCCCCTGACCCCAGCTCACCCTTTTCAAGAATCGTGATCTTCAGATTCGGATCTTCTTTGTTGAGCCAGTAGGCTGCGGAAAGCCCACTCAGTCCGCCCCCGACAATACATACATCGGCCTGTTGTTTTTTAAGGGGCTTTTTTTTATCGTTCCAGTAAGAAAAACTCAAATGTCCGTCTCCTTTAAATCAAGATACATCTCTTCGGCAGTACAAAGACAGGGCTGGCCACAGCGAGGACAAATGTAGTTCACATTTTTCCAGTACTCAGGATAGCGACAAATCGATTTAAAATTCAATGATGCCAAATATTTCCGCGAAGAATCTCCGGGAGACTCCACCCAAGAATGACAGAGCACACCCATAGCACCAGCTTTTTTTAATGCGGATAAGGATTTTTTAGAAAGTGTTGTTCCCCAACCTTGCTTTTGCAACTTCGGCGCAATGAATAAACTTTGAAAGTAAGCCGTCTGGTCAATCGTAAAAGGCCACAACTGAGGGCTTAAAGCTTGCCCTTTCCCATGTTGCCAATGACCCGGTGGAAAACTAATGCGAATACCACCGACATGCTTGTTGTTTAGCAATACAAAGGAACAAGATCCCGCTTCTGAGTCTGATCGACGAACCATCTGTTTAATTTCTTCGACAGTATAATAACCGTCTCCGATTTCTTGATCTGTAAAGGATTTTATTTTGCTGGGGTCGACTTGATCCATCGGCTGAATTTCTGTCATTGAATCTCCAGAATTTCGTAGTCCCTTTCATTGAGATCAAACTCATAGCCGACTTTTTGTTGATAAAGACTTTGACCAATAGGTGAGTCCAAAGCAATGGTTTGAACTTTCTCTCCTTTGACTTCAAGATCAACGCCGCCAACAGGCAACACAAAAAACACCTTTGACTGTTTTTCATTAACCATGACCTTGATCAATGCCGTCATACCAATGCTATCGGTTTTGGCAAACTCAACTATTTTAACTTTGTTTAAAATATAGATTTGCTCTTGAATTTTTTGCGCCCGCATCGACTGTCCGGATGCCAAATAAGAAGCTTCCAAACCACGCGTGTCATATTTGTTTTCAGCTTTTGAATCCTCTGCCGTTGAGTATTCCTTAGCTTCCTTGGCCGCATTCACTAAAAGTTGCCATTGGCTTTCTAGCTTTTGTATCACTTGCTCTAATAAAAACTTCTTATCGAAGGGTGTCATAGGCTAACAATATCACATCTCACCCAGAGTATGATAAAAAAAGATGCTCGGAGGCGCACTGTGGAAGAAAAGAAAACAGGCCTATTAATACCAAAAGAAAAACTGGCTCCAGAAACCTTAGAGGCTCTGATCGACGAGTTCATCTTAAGAGAAGGCACCGATTACGGACTCCACGAGTACAGTCTTGAGCAAAAGAGAAAGCATGTCTTGTCCCAGCTTTCAGCTCGCCATATTTTTATCTTTTTTGATACCCAGCTAGAGACCACAAATCTTTTACCGAAAGAAGAGATCAAGAAACTGAAGCGGCAAAATTTTGAAATTGTAGGTTTACCTGAAGGTCTTTAATTGTTTTTGAATTGTCGATCTTCTTAGAAGTTCGCTTTGACTGTTTCTCGGGAACATTTTGAACCAAGCCTCGCTCTTCCCAATTGGCAATGACCTCATCCCAAGGCTGAGGATTGTTGTTACAAGCAATATAGACAGCCCCAGCCTTTCCCCTAAGCGCACAGGCGTATAGAAATTCAGCCAAATCCTCAAGGTGCACCATATTCGCCCACTTCTTGCTTTTTCCTAAGTAGCCTTTTTTAATCCAATCCAAAGGAGAACGTTCTGGGCCATAAATTCCAGACGATAACAACAAAATGGCACCCTGTTCTTTCAAATAGACTTCGCTGGCCACCCTTTCGATTGAGGTGTCCAAACGGGTGTTTTCATCAACGGTTTGCCCTGATTGGTCGACGTCGAGGGCACTGGTCGAACCCACCACAATCAACTTGCCAAACTTTTGGTTGCACTGGTGGTAAAATTTTTTAACGAGATCGGTCGGCTCTGGTGGGAAAGTCCAATACGTGATTTCTGCTGCCGGTATTTGCGACCAAGTGGCCTCATCTTGCAGGTTAAATTCGATATGGGGAGAGCCCTTGCGAGAGGTTGATACCACAGACGCGTTGGGCTCTTGTTCCATCAATTTTTTTGATAAATATTCGCCGGTGAGTCCGTGGCCTAAAATAAGGTGTTTTACCGATTCCATATCCTAGGCCTAACGGATTTTCAGGTGTTGGTCAAAATAAGATTGCTATTTCGACTTTGCTAGCTTTTTACTTTTGTCTTTCAACTTCACTTTAAAATCCAAGGTCACATCGTTGTAAATCATTTTGTCACCTAGGTTTTTAAAGAAGTTTCCTGACCCGTAAATCATTCCAAATTTTGTTCTATCAAAGGTCAATTTCCCAGTGTAATAGTCCTTTTCCTTTTTGTAGGTAAAGTCGACGGGGTGGGTTTTGTCTTTAATTGTTAGTTTTCCTTTAGCCTTGTTTCCTTTAACACTATCGATAACCAATTTAGCGGTTGGCCATTTTTCAACCTGGAAAAAATCTTCACTTTTCATGTGAGTCAAAAATTTGGTTTTATACTCTCCAGTCAAATCCTCGACTGTCATATTCGAGATATCGAGAACCACTTCACCACCAACGACTTTGCCATTTTTTTCTTCAATTTTTGAGGACTTAACAGGTAATTTACCATAGTGCTGACCGGTCACTTTTTTGCCCGTCCATTTGAAAGAGCTGGCTTTGGTATCGATTTCGGCCGCTGAGACACTTAAACTGAAACCGAGGGCTGCAAAAATCATTAAAAATTTGTTCACGAAAAACTCCTTTGTTGTGATGTTTCGTACAGCGCCAGTATAGACTTGCATAAAACCTAAAAAAAGAACAAAATATGCTATTAGATGGACTAATATTAGGACAAGTTATGTGGATTACAATCGACCAAATCGTATGTTTAAAGGCCATCAGTGACTCGGGCAGTATTAACGGAGCCTCTGAAATGTTAAACAAGGCCAAGTCTGCGGTTAGCTATAGCGTTAACCGCCTCGATGAACAGCTGGGCTTCCCCACCCTTGATCGCAGTCAGTATCGCATTCGACTAACACCTCAAGGAGAGGCCTTCCTGAAGCGGGCTCAGGTCATCTTGGACGACATGGAAAACCTCAAAGATGAGGTCCACAAGATCGCTTCTGGAGTGGAGATGAAGGTCGCGATGAGTGCCACCGCCATTTTTCCGGCAGAAAAAATCAACAAAATTTTGGGTGAGATTATCACTCAATTCCCCGCCACAGAATTCACCTTTCACCGTGAAATTCTCAGTGGAGAACGAATGCTGATGGAAGAGAAAGTGGACATCGCCATTTTTGAATCGATTCGCAACACCATCGATCTTGATTACAAAAAGATTTCTGAGGTCCAATTGAAGTTGGTCATCTCTGGATCTCATCCTTTTCTAGACTTGGGTAAAAAAGAGCAAACACTGGACGCTTTAAAAACTTATCCCCACATTATTCAACGAAGCACGATTCCGGACAAAACCAACATGGGCAGCCCGGACGATGCCAAGCGATGGTCAGTATCCGATATCGATTCAAAAAAAGACCTGATATTAAATAACTTAGGTTGGGGACGACTCCCTGATCACTACGTGAAAAAAGAATTAAAGACCAAAAAATTGGTGCATCTCAGGCACCTGAACTATGACCACAAGCTGGATATATTTATCTGCAAAAAGAAAGGCAAAGTCATGGGTCCTGTTCTGAAACATATTTGGGACGCTTTTTAGTTTTTTTATCCATTCTGCAGTGATTGAATTTCTCATTTTGGAACACCAAAAAGGAATGATAGTCGGCTAATTCCTTGAAAAGTAATCTTACAAGCACACCTGTGCTCTAAATATCTCAAACAAATCCAGGTTTTCACGAGACTCGACTAAAGTTACGACACAAAAATACCGAATGGCATATATAGAAAAAAGGTATTGATGGTCCGTAAGTTCTTGGTTTTTATTTTATCTTCCTTACTTGGTACAGCTGTGCTTGCCGCTCCAGCCAACTTTTCTTATCAAGGTCAAATTATCAAACCCAATGGCCAACCGCTTGAAGGCAGCAACGTCACTTTTTACATCGAAATTTTATCGCCAGCTCCCAGTGAGTGTGTCTTGTTTGAGGAGTACCACACCGTTAACATGACGGGATCCAACGGTATTTTTTCTTTTGAAGTCGGTGATGGAACCCAAAGTGGATCCGACTACGAAGATGTGAACTCACTGACCGATGCGCTTTCCAATTCAATCGGCACCATCTCTCCAACCACTTGTGTGGTCGGACCCAACTACACGCCCGTTCCGGGTGACGGGCGCCAGATGCGCGTGACCTTTGATGATGGAACCGGGCCCAACACCTTAGCGACCAACCACCAAATTATCAGCGTGCCGTACGCTGACAGTGCGTCGAGTGTGGATGGTTTAACGTCTTCTGACTTATTAACGATTAACAACGGTGGAAGCTTTGTTTTAACACAAGTCAATCTTGAATGGATCTTTGCTAACGGTGCACGCTATGCTGAATTGCAAGCCCTCATTGGTGGAACCAGCACGCAATATCTAACGGCGGCACCCACCGGCGATGTTTCAATGAACTCACAAAAAATTATCGACGTCGCGGACCCAACCCTAGGAACCGATGCCGCTAATAAAAACTATGTGGATGCCAATATCGGTGGACAACCAGCCGATGCAGCAACCATTGGTGGACTGGGTGGAACCGAAAACGGTCACGTGATGTACTGGAATGGAACCGAGTGGACCGCTGGAGCTCCAGCTGGAGATTCCACAAAACTTCCTCTAGCCGGTGGAACCATGAGTGGTGCGATTCTCATGGGTAACAACGACATTTCAAATGCTAACAACATAACAGCCAATGGCTCCGTCAGTGCTAATGGTCTTTCTACTGGTACCACCCTAGCGTTTTACAACACCGGAAACTATGTTGGTTTCCAAGCACCTGCCGGTGCTGCCGATTTAATTTGGACTTTGCCAGGTGCTGATGGCTCAGCCAATCAAGCATTGAGTACCGATGGTGCGGGAACACTTTCTTGGAGAAGCTATGTTGAAACGGCCTCCAACCAAGGGGCTGGTGGCGTGGGTCCTTATAAACAACTTACCTCTGGTGACTTGGAGTTTAAAAACATTAATGCTGGTTCTAATAAAGTAACGGTCACAGACGATGTTGGTAACGATGAAATCGATATTGATGTGGACGAGTCAAACTTTGATCCAACCGTCATTCCCAATAATGCAGCCGGAAATATTGCCGCAGGTAACGTTCAAGGCGCGATCAATGAATTAGACACAGAAAAAGTGGCTATTGCCGGTGACGCCATGACCGGTGCTCTGACTCTAAACGCACAAAACGAAGTGCGTTTTGCTGACAGTGATTCCAGTAACTACGTGGGTTTTGCGGCTCCGGCAGCAGTGGCTAGTGACCTTATCTGGACTTTGCCCAAT
>CAXRIX010000087.1:0-11091 GCA_964230555.1 Bdellovibrionales bacterium | reverse complement strand
GCCTGTAGGTCCCCCGATGATTTCAGCTGTTGGTATAACGACTGTTCCGATTTGATAGTTACTAATGTATTTGTTTTTTTCGCTGCCATAGAAATCACGGCGGATCAGACCTGTGGTAAACTCGTTATTGTCTCCTGTTCCTTGAGTGGTGACTTGAACCTCGTGATCGATAACGTCAGATGTTAGGTTTGAGTAATAGGAAGCTTCGCCTTTATCTCGATTTTTCAAATGCAAGGACAACTGCTGATCCCAGTAAAAGTTCTTTAAAGTCTGCGAGTCAGATTCTTGGTGGGGGAATCCAGGATCATATGTTTTTTTTGCAGAAGATTTTTTTGCGTTTTTATTTCTTTTCAATTTTTCAAGGATTGGGTAACTTTCCTCGGTAAAAATCTGGATTTCTGATTTATAAGGCAAATATGTAATATTCATTTTAAGAAGAGACTCAACAAAGATTCGGGATAGAAAAAATTCTTCCTCAAAATACAAAATATTCTGACATGATGTCTTTTGTTTTTTATCGTCCAATTCAAATGAGCAATCAGTTAAGTAAAGATGAAAGTCAATTTCAGGGTTTTTTAGTTTAGCTTCAAATTCTTTGAACTCGGAGATCTGACGAGTTTCGAACCCTAACATTTCAAAAAAGTCATTGGCGGAAACATAGAAAGTTCGATCAACTTCATGCCCTACCAAACTGTTGTGGAGAGTTTCACCGGCGCGTGTGCGCACGAGAAGAACACGTTCAGTAAATTCATTCAGTTCAAGAATAGGAGCTGAGTAGCAAAAATCAATTTTTGAAATGATCAACAATAGGGCTAGAACTGTGGTTTTGACGAGACGCGAATGATTAAAAAACACAATAGTTCTAACTTAAAGGAATAAGAGGAAGACCGGATCTTGTTTTCACTAAAATGGACCAATGTCGCAGCAATGTATCTTGACCAAAGGGCAGGCGAGATGTCTAAACAATATAGGTTTTTAAATCATTGAAAGTACAGTAACATTAGAAGCGATGAGCAAAACATTGGTGTTAGTTGAAGATGAAATTCTCCTACTGGAAACGATGCAAGACATTCTCGCTGAGTACGGCTATCAAGTTGTCTGTTTTCGAACCTTCGAAGACTTTATTTTTCGTTTTGAAGAATGTAAAGCTGATTTGATTATGACAGATCTCAATCTTCCTGGAGAAAATGGAGTTGAGCTCATTTTACAGATTCGACAAAAAGATCCACTTATCCCAATTATCATGATCTCTGGTAACAAAACCACTCAAAATGAAGTACAGGCCATTCAATCCGGTGCTAATGATTTTGTCGGCAAACCTGTCGATTTTAGTGTGCTCGTGGCCAAGATTGAATCTCTGTTGAAACAAAAAACACTCCTTCAGTGGTCTGATATTCAAGTCGATCCACCCAAAAGGATTGTATACAACGACCGGGGGGCGGGGAAACTGACAATAACAGAGTTTTCGATTTTTACACAACTTCTAAAACGTAAGGGTCAATTAGTTCAACGCGCCACCTTAGCTAAAGATTTACAAGGTAAGAGTTTAGACGTTCATGTTCACTCGTTGCGCCGAAAGATTAAATCTCTCGGCCTCACTATTCAGACCCAGAAGGGCAAGGGTTATAGACTTGATAAATAGATATCAATATTCAGGATTTTCAATAACTCGGTAGATCCAAACGATCTCCATGTTCGTTGTACTCTGAACCATTTGCAACTGATCACCCACAAATCTCAAATTGCCATGAATCAGCGATCGCTCTTCTTCGATAACTGTCTCTAAAAAGAGATAGGGCTCGGGCTGATCAATGGGGAACTCCAAGCGGTAGCTCATGGCGTGGGTTTTGTCGCCTTCGCCAACGATTAGAGTGCGTTCGTCTTCAGCAAATTCAATACGACGAGGAACTTCCAGATGTCGATTCAATTCAGGAAGTCTTAGGACCCGAGTGAGGTCGTAATAGACTTCGGCCTGATCGGGAAGGTTCAGAGACTCAAGAAATTCTTGATCCCCTTGCTTTTCGTAGGCCAAGCTCATTGTCGACACTTCCATTGCGCCGGTTTCACTGTCGCGCTTTCGAATCGCCTGTCCAACTAATTGCCAATCGTTGTCAGTCAATTGAAACATGATCTCTGGCATCTCGGTGGCCATACGTCTTAAATCTTGTTCTTCAGTTTGGGCCATCGAGGTACCAGCAAGTAAAACCACAAAGCTGGCGATTATGAAGTGGCCGATTGATTTCAAAGACAACGATTTTCTTTCAACACATTTTACTTGATTAGCACCAGAAGTGGCTTCAAGGATATGACCTGATTCCACTGCGGTTGCGATTTGCATACGATCCATTCGATTCTACCCATTCCCTTTAATTAAAATTTTTCGATCCCAAAATTAGAGAAAACTTGTTTGCAAAATATTTTCAAGCTTCCAAATTTGCGCCTCGCTGACGAGATATTACATGCAAGTTTTAAAAGTTCAGAAAACGTTTCTTGCGAAATTTTCTCTTTATTTACTGACGTTTATACAGATGAACTGGTGACAATAGAAGACCCTCGGCAATTAATACCCGGTCGTCAAAATTCTAAACACCCAAAGCGTAGATAAATTTTACAGATAGAAGGGATTTAATGATTCTATGCCAAAGGACTCATTGGTTCTGCCTATGATTGACAAGGAGGAACCTCTTCTACCCTTGGTCTTGTCTCTAGCGCAAGGGGTTGATGTTGTAATGCTCAAGAGCCAGCTCGATTAATGGGTCGACAATGGTTATAGCTTGCTGTTTGCTGGCTTGAAAATGTTTTTGGAAGGCCTCAAGGACTTCATTGTAGGATTTTTGCTCTTCTAGCAGCTTTAATACAAAAACATTCAGTTCATAACCTTGCGAGAATTTAGGCCCATCGGCGGGAAAGCCAAGAGATTGATCTGGGTTCTGCTTCCATTCGGCGACGGCCGCAGTCTCCAAGGTCTTCGGTTTTTCCGCGGCCTGGTCTTTTTGAGCGCAGAAACTGAGGACATTTTCGACCCGCAAACTGTGCGAGTAAGGGGAGTGCATATAGTCAATGTGCTCAAGCTTTTGGTTATTAATTTTAAAACCTTGTTTGGCAATGATATGCAGGACTTCTTCTGTAGAGTAACATTCTCGAAGTTCTGAGGAGTTGAAGCCTAAAGGACCATAATTCACCCAAAGAGTTTCGCTATCGCCGATCTGATGGATCATGTAGCAAAACTCAAAGAGATCCATATCAATAACGTCAATCAACCAAGGGGTCACAATCAAGTCGTAGTTATCTTGAGAGAAATCATAAGTGCGAGCATCGGTCATGATATAGCGAAAACCCTCGGTGTAGGGTCGTGGAGCCTTGAGGTTTTGCAAAATTCCAACGTGGTTCTTGCTTGCGGGCATGTAAGGGAACTCCACCATTTTAAGTTCTTCGCCGCTGATTATTTTTTTACTGGCCATCATTAAAAGAGGATTCATGTCGACTAGGGTCGCTTGGCTCGGTTTGAGGTTTTCAAACAGGTCGTAAGCCAGGCGTCCGGCGCCACTTCCGAGGACAAGAATGTTTTCCGGTTGAAAGCCAGCGGGGAGGGTAGTTATCACTTTGTTACAGGCGTGTTGGTTTTCCTTTTCACCCCAAATCCAGTCGCGAAACAAGTAATCGTAGTTGACCATCATTGAACTCTTGCCGGGATTTTCTAGAACATAGTTGGCGTAAAGATCATCACGAACCGAGGCCCATCCGTAGGGTTTCAAAATTTCACTGAGATAAATCAATTGGCTTTCAACCATTTCGAGGTTCAGCTTTAAACGCTCCCGCGTCAGCTTCATCATGTTTGAGACTTTCAATTGCTCTTCGATGCGGCGGCGAACTTGGCTGAATTGACCAATGGCTTTTAATGATTCAAAGGCCCATTCGACCTTCTTTTCATCGATGTTTGGAAAAGAGTATTCAATACCTTGAAGAACTTGCTGAGACATACGGACTTCGCCTTTCCTTGGTTTTGTATATTATAGAAAGGCGAGGTTCGTGTTGTAAAGGTTGCTTACTGAGAAACTCTTTTCAAACGAAACTGGCGAGACGCGGGAATTCGAAACAGAAGCTCTTTCAGGGAGCCGCCTTCATCATTCACACTGGCACGCATCTGCTCTAAGCTACAGCCGTCGGCTTCAACGTCCGGATACCTCTGGTAGACAAATTCATAGAAGGTTTTAACAAAACACTTCTCAGCGGCTCCGCTTTCGGCAATAGCCCGACTATAGTCCACCGGTGAACTGAAGGACTGATTGGAGGTTTCGCGGGTGATACGAGGCTGTACGTGAGCGTCCACTGGGTGAGTCTGCAAGAGCGTTCCAGTTTCCGGATCAAAAATTTTCTCCTGCAAACGGAAACGTCCAAAACTATCATAGTTCTCTAAAGCAAAGCCGGTATCGTTAATGCGACTGTGGCACCCCATACAAGAGCTGTCACTGGTCTTGTGGGCGATTCTTTCGCGCGTTGTGAGAGATTCATCAAAAGGCACGGCACGCATATCAAAAATCTCAGCCGGTGGCGAGGGCAGAGGATCACAAAGGATATCATGGCGAATATGAATTCCGCGATGAATGGGTTTTGTTAAACTGCCCTGGTTGGCAAGAAAAGCGGCTCGTGTGATTAAGCCCGCGCGCTCTCCAGCCGGAAACCTCACAAGATTGCTTGGGTTACCGTTCCAAGGCTGTACACCATAGATTCGAGCCAAATTATTGTCGACAGCAAACGAGATGTCGGTGGTAAACAAGTCGCGAAAACTCCCTGGGTTGGTAAAAGTGAAGTAACCTATCATTTCATGAATTTCGTTTTTAATACTCTCCATGGTCAATTGGTCGCCGGCGGCGTAGTTCTGCATCAGAGTGTTGGCATTGGCATCCGGTAATACCATTTCGTCCAGTTTCAACCATTGTTCAAAAAAGCTGGCCATTAGGTTTTTCATGGCCGCGTGATTTTGTTGGTTACCAAGGCGATTGAGTTGCTCTTGCACTCCTGCTACAGTTGAAAGTTGACCACTGTCGGCGGCCGCCATCAGTTCATCATCAGGCATGGTATCAAATAGAAAATAAGAGATTCTATTGGCCAGAGCGTGATCGGTGATCTCGTGCAGACCACCACCGAGATCTGTTTTGGTGTCTTCGACGTGCATAAAAAATTGTGGACTGGCCAGCATACGCGCCACCAACCATTTGGCCGATGAACCCGTGTAGGCTTGTAGCTGGGTGTTAAGGTCTTGTACCTCTTCAGGTGTCATCGGGCGACGAAAGATCTTCTTACCCATATTTTGACTGAAGCTATTGATACAAGCGCTGTTAACATCGCCGCTAGCGGCACAGGCTCCGATAAACTGAGTCAGGCGGGTATTGTTCTGCGCCACAAAATCGCTGAACGCGATGGCCACATTTACTAGGGAGTCGGTGAGTTGTTGCGATACAAAGTTTGAGTTTTCACTAAAACGGCTATCAAGATTGGAGTCTGCGGGAATCAAATCCAGTTCCGATTGAATCGCCGCTTGCAAAGCCTGCTGGTCATTCAACGAAAAGACTTTTGCCAAGTCAGTCAGAGTGTTGACGTACTCTTTTTTGGTTAATCTTCGAGTGTTGGAAACTGTCGGCGTGGCCGAGGGATCACATTGAAACTTCGAGTTGTTACCAAAGCTTGAAAGATTCAAACCTTCGGAGTTTGAGTTAAACTGCCCACAGTTTTGATACATCGGCAGCATCAAGGTCAGAACAATTATCAGTTTCCAGCGTATTTGTTGTAGCGAAATCATGGCATACCCCCTTAGCTTCCGGTGTAAAGAAAGGGTAAAGGGTTAGGAGCCATATTGGTCACTGAAGGGGAGTAGGAGTAACCCATCCCCTCCGGGAGGACACCACTGTAGGCGTAATTGCCATTGGCGGCGATGTCTTGCGGAGAAAGGCCCATGGCCATCATGATTGAAATGAGAAGTTGATTGTAGTACACGCCACGCCCGCTTCCATTCACCCGCTTACGGTAATCGATATAGTGGCCGGTGCGAAACGCGCCACCTCCGGAGCCTACCGTTAACATCGGCAAGTGATACTGTTTGTGAGCCCCTGAATTGACACCACCAAAAAGAACAACGGAGTTATCAAGAAAGGTGGATCCACTGCCTTCGTTGGTATCCAGCTTGGTAAGAAGGGGAACCACCATATTTTCGATAATGTAGCTGACGTTATCGGCCACCACCTCTTTGTGATCGTAAGGCGCATCGTGGGGGTCGTTATGGGACCAAGCATGCCAGTTGCCACTCGCGGCCTGGTTGCCCGGTGTTTTAATTGTCGCAATTTTCGTGCGCCCGCATTTTAAACCAGCGGCTAAAATACTGGTGTAGAGGTCAAAAAATTGGGTTCGTTCTGCATCCGTTGATGATCCATTAATGGAAAGAGCGCTGGGCGCAGTGCCTTTGCCGGCACACTGGGCCGCGGTAGCGTTCAACTTCATTTGCAATTCGTTGACTTCATCAGCAAAGCTTTCGACGGTGCGGACATCTTCAGTGCTGATGTCGCGGCGATTTTTGATAGAATTTAAATCCCCTAAAACTTGATCAACCAGGGTTTTTTTATTCTGCAGGCGTGCCATCTGTTGGGGATCTTGACTGTCAACATCGCCACCAAAAAGAGTGTTCCAAAGAGACAGTAAATCCCCCTGTCCGGGCGCCCCTTTTGTTCCTTCTGCCGGATTGCTGGGATTAACCAGGACGCGACTTGAGGCGGCGCCATACACAACCGAGCGTGCGGAAGGCGTTGTCGGATAAATTTTATTATGGGCGGCTAGGAACTGATCGACTGATGGCACATGAGGAAACTCCAACTGAGAATCCCGCAGCGGAGCTCCTGACCATTTGCCACGCAATTGGTGAAATTGGCCTAAAAATGTGAAGTCGCCATGATTGCCTTTATAAGTCGGCATATCAGTTCCGCGGATAATATTCATTTTAGATATAAACGGATTTAAACCTGAAGATAGCATGCGCGAAATTTGTGGCTGGCCCCCAAGGCTTAAAGGGCTGTGGTAAAACGGGTGGGCGTAATCTCCCGTCACTTCCGTGCTAGCGGCATTGCTTGGATAAAATAGGGAACTGGAAATATTCCCATGCGGCATGTAGAAAGTAATAAAACGGGTGTTGTTCACCGCTTGCGCCAACGCTTGCCTTGGCATTATAGAACTAAGAATGGGTAATGCTAGAGCGGCTTTCCCGGCACCGATTAAAAAATGTCTTCGACTGGCCTTATGATAAAACAACTGGGACCCCCTACCAAACTTCCTATATTATCGGAAATATTGGTTAAAACCTCCAGTGGGGTCTCGAAGTGAGAATTTGATGTCGAAAGCTTTTGCACTGCCAATGGCATCAACAAAAAAACAGGATTTAAGCGACAAACAAGAGCTAAAACTCTTCTTTCATATAGGTGACGGCTTGGCCATTGGTTTCTTCTATGGTGACAGAAAGTCCCTCAAGGCCGATGGCATGAAAGTCGGCCTCCAGCCTTTTATGAACCCACTTGGCCAGACATTCTGAAGAAATATTCACAATGTCTAAAATCACACAGTCTTCTTTAGGAAAAGAATAGAATTTTTCGTTGAACTTCACTTCAAAGTTGGTGTCGGTTTCGCCAATATCAAGAAACGGGGATTCGGCAGGGAGCAAAACCTGTTCGTCCAATTCGGAACACAGATCGTCGATTTTGGTTTTTAGATGTCCAAACTCAGCACTGAGGCCGGTGTCCTCGGCTAGACTGCGAAAGTCTAAGTCGACCGACACCAAATAATTGTGCCCGTGCAAGCACTCGGCTTCACGAGCATTAAAGATCGTGAAGTGAGTCGAGGAAAATTTAAAACGCTCTTTCGAAAGACTGACTTGAAACGGCATCAGACGGACACATTAAACTCACGAAGAGCATCATTTAAAGACGTTTTCTTGTCGGTGGATTCTTTGCGCTGACCAATAATCAAAGCACAGGGCACGTTGTAGGTACCGCCGGGAAATTCCTTTGGGGTCGATCCGGGGATGACCACTGAATTCTCTGGGACCATACCTTTGTATTCTTTGGTCTCTTTACCCGAGACATCAAAGATTTTGGTAGAGCCCGTGATCGTCACACCCGCACCAATCACAGCGCCTTTTTTAATATGAACACCTTCCACTAAAATTGATCGACTGCCAATAAAGCATCCGTCTTCAATGATGACCGGGTTGGCCTGAAGAGGTTCTAAAACGCCACCGATGCCAACACCACCAGAAAGATGCACGCCCGCACCAATGTAAGCACAAGAACCAACGGTGGCCCAGGTGTCGACCATGCTACCAGGGCCCACATAGGCACCTATGTTCACATAAGACGGCATCAAAACAGCCCCTTCATCAATAAAAGATCCAAAACGGGCCAACGCTTGGGGAACCACCCGCACTTTCTCAGCCCCGGTCCATTGTTTTAAAGGCACTTTATCAAAGTAAGAGAAAGGACCACATTCAATGGGTTGGTTGGGGTGCGAGCGAAAATAAAGAAGAATGGCTTTCTTGGCCCATTGGTTCACAACAAACTCGCCGCCTTTAGGTTCACAGACTTTCACTTCTCCAGAATCGATCATCGCTACGGCATTGTTGATAGTCCCTTTGTGGGGGCCTAATTGGTCGCTGGGGAGTTCAAATAGTTCTTCGATTTTTTCTTTCACGTTAGGCCTCCAAAACTTTTAAGCCTTCAATAATGGCTGGGACATGGGTTTTTAAAATTTTCTCAGGAGCTAAGTGGCGCTCGAATTCATAAGTGATTGTCGGTATGTTTCTTTCAAGTCCGGTGTAAGTTCCAAATGAACCTGGGGTGGGGTAGCCGATGTCATCGGCAATGGTATAGCCAGTGTGTTTTGAAATCACTGACGCCACGGAGTCGCAGTCACCATTCACATTCAACATCGGCTTCCAAGAGTGCAAGGTGATAATAAAGCGAGGTGTGTTGGATTTAATGTGCTCCACCAAAGCGTGGTTTTCAGGCTCGCTGTTGGCACTGGGGCCGGGATTGTATTTTTCTTTGGCGACTTCTGGCGTCCAATCCTGAGTCGGAAGGTTGCGGTTTAAATCGACGCCGCGAGCGTTTCGACGCTGACATAAAAGAGCGCCGTCCAAGTTAAAGATGGGAATCAAAGTCACACGCAGTTTATAGGGAAAAGAGCGGCTGAAAGATTGCAACAAACCGTTGGCGGCTTGAATGCCTTCGGTCTCATCGCCGTGCACGCCGCCCATTAATAAGACTTCCGGGCCCTTGTCGCCAAAACGGTAGGCGGGAATAGTCAGGCCATTTGAGGTGTATCCAAAATGATAAGAATTTTGATAATGGGGCATTGTTACCTTCTCTATTTTCAACAGTAATGAAGGTCCTATTGCTAACAAAAGGCCTGCCGACTGTCACGGTTTAAAGGTCTGAAATACTTAAGATTCAGGGTGCAGAAACTGCATATTGGGAACGCCACCCAGCAGGCTTTCGGCATGTTGCAAAAAGTGGGGGGCGTGGTCGGTGAGATAAAGATCCAAGCGTCCGCTGCCATCCTTAGGGTTGTGGTCGGTGGCAATCTGTTGCGCCACAGCCTCGGCCGGATCGATCAATTCGACGGCGGTTCCAAGCTTGGCAGCAATTTGTTTTTTTAAAATTGGGTAGTGGGTGCAGCCAAGAATCACAGTGTCGGCTCCGGCCTCTTGAATGGGTTTGAGATAGCGTGTGAGCACGAAATCGGTGATCTCATCGTCCATCAAGCCCTCTTCCACCAACGGAACCAGCAGCGGGCACTCTTGGGGGATAACTTTCAGTGTGGGGTCTAACTCTTTGAAATAATTAACATAGACCTGGCTGCGAATGGTGGCTTTGGTGGCCATGACCGCCACTTTTTTATTGCGAGTGGCCTTCAAAGCGATCTCGCCACTGGGACCAATGACATTTAAAACCGGCAGACCTTTTGGTGATTTATTGATTTTTAGGGCTACTGTTGATGCGGAATGACAAGCGACAACCACAAGGTCGACCCCATGATTTTCTAAAAACTCGATATTCTGTGAGGTGTACTTCCGCAGAGTTTCGGGGGCTTTGTTTCCATAGGGCAGGCGAGCGGTGTCCCCCAAATAAGTAAAACCAGCCTTCGGAAAGCTTTTTTTCAGCTCGCGCAACACTGTGAGGCCGCCGACCCCGGAATCAAACAACCCAATATGCATTTAAGCCTTCTCCATTTTTAAACTGTAACGCGCAAAAAAAGTGAGCGAAAAGTAAATGGCAAAATAAAGGTGAATCACCCAAGCGACAAGCATTAAAGGAATCGACCCAAGACTGAGTTCGCCCTTGGCCATCTCTTCGATGAAAAACGGAATCACCATTTGAAGCAGCAAATAGAAAAACATCCCAAACCAGGCCAGGCCACTGACCAAGCGCGCGGACTCCTTAAGGGCGTCAACCTTTCCATCTTGATACTTCGGTGAGAACGCGGCCACCAGGCCGGTAAAGACCAATTGGACCCAGCGATAGATGCCTGGGATAATTAAAAACAGAGTGTAAATTCCGGTGCTGATAAAAGCCCGCAGGTATTCGATAAAAGTTTGGTGAAAATGGCGTTTCAGAAAAGTCCATGGATGTTCGCCGGCCCCATTTTTCATTTGCCGTTGGGTGCTGCGCGCTATGTAAAGAATGCTGACCACACTGGCTAGGCTTTGCAAAACAATTCCTGCCAAACCTGCAATCACCATTGGCATCATCGATGAGTTGTAAGGGTCTTCAAAGCGCGCATTCTTTAACCACGCCACGTAAAATTCCAATCCCCAGATCACAAGACTGATGGGAAGAAGCAGGGGTGCTATTTCTTTAAGCACTCTTGGTAAGAGTTCGAAGGCATGTTGGAATCTTTGTTTGGACCAAATCATGGAATCTCCAATTTTTATAGGTGACAACGTATCACATTTTATGTGACGTTAGGAGCCTTCTTATACATGTGCCCTGGTGGCGAAATTGGTAGACGCACAGGACTTAAAATCCTGGGACCCGTAAGGGTCGTGGGGGGGGG
>CAXRIX010000086.1:0-22768 GCA_964230555.1 Bdellovibrionales bacterium | reverse complement strand
ACGTTGACTCCCTTTTATTTCCAAAGCCTTTGCGCTTCTCGAGGACAAACCCCTCTTGAAGCAGGCTTCTTTTCAGGTTTCCGGTGGCAGCATATGTCGAGAAATAACAGACCTCAGGGGAACAGTAAGATTTAATAAAATGCTGCAAGTGAGCCTCTGTCCAGAGTTCGCTGTTGGTGTCGCTGCTAAAGGCATCGTAAAGAATTCCGTGAAACTTCCCGGGCCAAGGATTGTCCGTCGGTAGAGAATCACAGATGACCCACTGTCCATCGGTGAAGGCCTGCAATAAAAAACTTTTCAAATCAGCACCGGCGAGGTCGAAGTGGCTCGCCACTTTGTCTAAAATTGTATTGTAAAGAGGAGAGAGTTCGCAGGGTTCATTGTTGACCCAGGCTATGCAGTTTGTTCTTAAGTCCGCCACACTTTCAAAACTCGCCATTTTAAATGTCTTTGTGTTTTCTTTCTGGAAAAGGGCGGCAGCTATGATTTCATTGTAGGCCAGCCCGAGACCCATGGACAAGATATGGGGGGATGGGGCTGCCATAGCCTTCTCTGTGCAAGGAAGGTAGATATAGAGACTTTCCGAGAGGGCGCCCTCCATTGAGTGCATTCTCTCGCCTCCATTGAGCGACAGGGTTGGGCTGCCATCGGCAGTCAGATGGCTCTGATACAAAAAGGGGCTTTTTGGGTTGCTCATAATGACATCATTGGTTAAGTCAACTCCATGCAGGTGTCCAGTCAGAATATTGAGCAAAAACCCTTTTATCCCGTCTCCCAATTCTATAAGGAAAAGTTTGGTGAAAAGGTGTTTAAGATCCCTGTGGCCCTGTCCGGAAGCTGTCCCAATATGAAAGATGGTAGTGGATTAAAAACCTGTATTTTTTGTGATGAGTGGGGCTCGTTTGCCTACCCCGAGAATCAAGAGAAAAGCCTCCGTGAACAGATTGAGCTGCATAAGAAACGAGTCGGCGATCGCTACAACACAAAAAAGTTTTTTGTCTATTTTCAAGCTTACACCACATCCTACACTCGTCTCCAGAGGTTGCGCGAGGCCTTTGCGGTGGCTTTGCAGTTTGAAGATGTGGTCGGTATTGTTATCGGTACGCGTCCGGACTGTCTGTCCCCGGCTTTATTAGAAACCTTCAATGCGACAGCAGAGAAAACATTTATGGCGGTCGAGCTGGGAGTACAAAGTTTTGACAACCGCCAGCTGGAATGGATGCGCCGAGGCCACACCGCCGAGCAATCAATAAAAGCAATCAAACGAATTCGCAAGCAATGCCCGAAAGTCAATTTGGGGATTCATTTGATGTTTGGCTGGCCGGGTGAAACCCATGATGACCTCAGGAAGGCGGCTGAAACATGCAATCAATTGAAGATTGATAATGTAAAGCTGCACAATCTTCACATTTTGAAAAATACCGATCTGGCCAAAGTCTTTGATCAAGGTGACTTTAAACCTGTTGAGCTTGAAGAATACTCGGTCATGGTGGGCGAATTTCTGGCTCATTTATCGCCTGATATTGCAGTCCATCGATTGGTGGCTACAGCCTCGCGTTGGGATGAATTGGTCGGCCCTCTTTGGACGCGTAACAAAATGCAAAACTATCAATTTGTGGTGGAGTATCTAAGGAGTCAAAACATCACTCAGGGGTGTCGCTATGCCGATTCATGAGAAATACAAAAAGGAATGCAAACAGATCATCAAGGTCTGTCAGCGCTTGTACAAACGAAATATGCTGGCGGCTGCCGATGGCAATGTCAGTCTGCGGGTGGCGGACGGAGTTTTGATTACTCCTTCGGGTTTACCAAAAGCCTTTATTGAGCCAGAAGATATGGCCTTGGTTTCTCTGAATAATGAGGTTCTTGCTGGCCATCCGTCCTCGGAGCGGCTGATGCACTTGGCGGTCTATAATCACAATTCCCAAGCTCAGGCGGTGGTGCATGCTCATCCTCCGACGGCCATTGCCTGGAGTGTGGCTTTTCCAGACTATAAAGAGCTTCCCAACGAATGCCTCTCTGAAATCATTTTAGCCGCCGGCCGTATTCCCATAGTGGATTATGCCCGTCCAGGCACAGCCACGATGGGCGAAGTATTAAAGGATTACATCGACGACCATAAGATTATGATTTTAAGCCGTCATGGGGGGCTGGCTTGGGGTGACTCGTTAAGCGAAGCTTTTATGGGTATGGAACGGCTCGAGCATTCGGCCGAGATACTTTACAAAGCTAAAACATTGGGAGAGTTAACATTTCTTGACGACGATGAAATGGAAGCCCTTTATAAAATTAGAAAGCAAATCGGAAACAGGACACTATGATGAACTTTGAATCTTTAAGTTTAAAAATAAAAGACAACCAACTCGCGATTTTAGATCAGCAGCTCTTACCGGACCAAGAGGTTTGGATTGTTGTGGAGTCTCCCGATCATATGGTTGAAATTATAAAAAACCTTAAGGTGCGTGGCGCCCCTTTGATCGGCGTGGCAGCCGCTCTGTCTTTGGCTTTTTGGGCTCAAGCCGATGTCACTTCCGAAGCCTATCGAGCAGAGGCTGAAAAACTTAGAGCCTCTCGTCCCACGGCTGTCAACTTGATGAATGCTTTGGATCGAATGCTCGAAGTTGCAAAATCTTCTGACATGGACAAAGCAACCATTCTTCAAACAGCCATGCAGATCTGTCGAGAGGATGTGGACTTGTGTCAGCAAATGGCCAATGTCGGTCAACAGTTGATTGAAGACGGTGATAATATTCTGACCCATTGTAATACGGGTGGGTTGGCAACAGTTGGGGTGGGTACAGCATTGGGACTGATCACCGAAGCGCACCGACGCGGTAAAGAAATTCACGTTTATGTTGATGAAACGCGTCCGCTTTTACAAGGGGGACGTCTCACCACTTGGGAGCTGGAAAAAGCCGGTGTGCCCTACAGCCTCATTTGTGACAATATGAGCGGTAGTCTGATGGCCCAAGGCAAGGTATCAAAAGTTTTCTTAGGAGCCGATCGGATCGCTATGAATGGGGACTTTGCCAATAAGATTGGAACTTACAATTTAGCCGTTCTTTGTAACTATCATTCGGTGCCTTTTTACACGGTCGCACCTAAGACCACGATTGACCAAGCCTGTGAAAATGGTGAGGGCATTCCAGTGGAGATGCGTAAAGACAGCGAAGTTCGAGGAGTTTTTGGAACTTTTGGAGACATCCGTTGGGCACCAGCTTCGGCACCGACTCATAATCCGGCATTTGATGTCACCCCCGTTCAGCTATTGACGGGGATGGTGGTGGACGACCATTTTTTCAAAAAAGCCGACTTGCAAGCCGGCCGTTTAAAAGAATTATTTTAAGCGTTACTTTCGTACTCTTCCACAGGGATACAGGAGCAAAACAGGTTTTTGTCTCCGTACACATGGTCGATACGATTGACAGATGGCCAAAATTTTCCATCGCGTGCTTCTTTCAATGGATAGAAAGCCACCTCTTTACTGTAGGCATGGTTCCAATCTTCCATTAAATTTTCAACCGTATGGGGAGCTTGAACCAGCGGGTTGTCCTCTTTTGTCCAGGTTCCAGATTCCACTTTTTTCACTTCCTCGCGAATCGAAATCATGGCGTCGCAGAAACGATCGATTTCTTCTAAGCTTTCGCTTTCAGTGGGTTCAATCATCATGGTGTTAATCACTGGCCAAGACATGGTCGGGGCGTGAAAACCATAGTCCATCAAACGTTTTGCAATGTCGTCGACTGTGATCCCAGTCGCCTCTTTGATCGGGCGCAAGTCGATAATGCACTCATGAGCGACTCGCCCCAAGCTTCCTGTATAAAGAATTGGGTAGTGGTCCTTTAATCGATTGGCGATATAGTTGGCGTTAAGTATCGCGACCTCGGTGGCTTGTTTAAGGCCTTCGCCACCCATCATAAGAATAAAGGCCCAAGGAATGGGAAGGATCAAGGCGCTACCCCAAGGAGCCGCACTGATGTTCGCTGGTCCAGATTCTGGGCCGGCCAATTTATTCAGGTTGTGATTTGGTAAGAAGGGTCGCAAATGTTCAGCGACACCGATGGGACCGACACCTGGGCCACCGCCGCCATGAGGGATGCAGAATGTTTTATGCAAATTCAAATGGCTGACATCGGGACCAAATTGCCCTGGCTGACACAGGCCCACCATGGCGTTCAAATTGGCACCATCCATATAAACTTGTCCACCGTGATCGTGAATGATTTCACAGATCTTTTTAACCTCGGCCTCAAACACTCCGTGAGTCGAAGGGTAAGTTATCATTAAAGCGGACAAAGAATTCTTATAAGCCTTGGCTTTTTCAAGAAGATCAACAAGGTCAATATTCCCTTGTTCATCACACTTAACAATAACCACCTTCATGCCGGCCATCACGGCGCTGGCGGGATTGGTTCCATGGGCTGAGCTTGGAATCAGGCAAATATTGCGTTCGGTGTTGCCGTTGTGCTCGTGATACTTTCGAATCGCTAAAAGACCGGCGTATTCCCCCTGCGACCCCGCATTGGGTTGCAGTGAGATCTCGGCAAAGCCGGTGATCTCGGCCAAATAGGATTTTAGTTCCTTGATCATTTCTAAGGTCCCCTGGGCTTGATCCATGGGGCAGAAGGGATGAAGGTTGGCGAACTCGGGCCAGGTGATTGGCATCAGTTCTGTGGCTGCATTCAATTTCATAGTGCACGAACCCAAAGGAATCATGGCGTCGGCCAAAGTCAGATCGCGTTTTTCAAGCTTTTGGATATATCGCATCAGCTCGGTTTCGGAATGAAAGCGATTGAATACCGGGTGAGTCATAAAAGAGGATTGGCGAAGTTGCGAGTCTTTAAGAAATTGCGCCTCTTTCATAAGTTTGGCTTTGGTTTCTTTTACTTCAGCAAAAATATGAGCGATATGTTCTATGTCGTTATCAGTGGAGGTTTCGTCCAACGAAATTCCCACATAGCCTTGTTCGTAGTAATTGAAATTGAACTCGATTTTTTTACTGGCCAGGCGGATGGCTTGCACTTCATCTTCGGTGGCCTCAACAAACAGCGTATCAAAAAACTCATGACTTAGAATTTTATAGCCGACACTGGTTAGGGCCTGCGCCAGGCGACAGGTTTGTGAATGCACTTTTTCGGCAATGGCTTTCAGACCTTGCGGCCCATGATAAACTCCATACATTCCAGCCATCACCGCCAATAAGACCTGAGCCGTGCAAATGTTGCTGGTCGCTTTTTCGCGACGAATATGCTGCTCACGAGTTTGCAATGCTAGACGATAAGCGGCTCGCCCTTGGGAGTCTTTTGAAACACCGACAATTCGACCAGGGATTAAGCGTTTGTGTTGATCTTTAGTCGCCAGATACCCAGCGTGGGGGCCACCAAAGCCCATGGGTACACCAAAGCGTTGGCTGGAGCCAACCACGATATCAGCCCCCATTTCACCTGGAGGCTTTAGCAAACAAAGAGCAAGGAGGTCGGCCGAAACGATGGAAAGGGCCTGAGAATTAGCAATTTTCTGCTGATTGGCTTCCATATCTTTTAATGAACCTAAGCCGTTGGGGTATTGGCAAACAACCGCACAATAGTCGTCCAAATTGGAGGGGAGATCGGAGCCTTTTTCAATTTCGATCGCCAGAGGTTCGCAGCGGGTCGCAAGGACCGCCAAACTTTGAGAAAACATAGGCTCCAAAACAAAAATCTTAGTTTTCTTGCGCTTTTGAATTTGAAAGGCCATGGCCACGGCTTCGGCAATAGCAGTGCCTTCATCAAGCAAAGACGCATTGGCAATTTCCATGCCCGTCAGGTCTTGAACCATGGTTTGGAAATTAATTAGGGCTTCAAGTCGGCCTTGGGAAATTTCAGGTTGGTAAGGGGTGTAGGCCGTGTACCAGCCGGGATTTTCTAAAATGCACCGTTGGATCACGCTCGGTGTGTGGGTGCCATAATAGCCCATTCCGATAAAAGACTTGAACACCTTATTTTGGGCGGCAAGGTCTTTGGCTTTTTTCAGGACCTCAGCTTCGCTCAGTGGAGCTGGTAGATTGAGAGGGCCTTTCTGTCGGATATTGTCTGGAATGGTTTCGTAAATAAGGTCATCGAAGCTAGAAAGCTTTAATGTTTCTAGCATTTTAGCCTGCTCGTCAGAATTGGGTCCAATATGGCGATGGGTAAAGCCTGGAACTGAGTTCATGCCTGAATCCTCCACTATTTGAAATAAGTGGAGGTTTTAGCACAGGCCTACTGCTTTGTCTTCTTTTTGCTGGTTTTGGTCTTCGATTTTGACGACTTTTTCTTACCCGATGTTGTCTTTTTTGAGGTCGTTTTTTTAGTCGTCTTTTTCTTGCTGGCTTTCTTTTTCTTTGTGGTTTTCTTCTTCTTGGTTGTGGTCTTCAGGCCAAGAGCTTTCATTTGGCTACGAATCAGTTTCTCGATGGATTTTTTTTGATTTTGAGCCAATTTTTGCAGATCTTTGATGTGGGCTTCGGCTTCATCACGACGTTTTTTCAAAGCTTTAACGGCCGAGTTGAATTCCTTATCCAGCTCTTTTTGTTTGCCGGTGATTTTACGAGAAAATCCTCGGTATTGCTTTTCCAATTGGTTCAAATGCTGTTGAGTCGGCTTTTGGATTTTTTTGTAGGCTTCCAGTTCCGTCAGTTCATTTTTAAGACGGTTTATCTCCGACTGCAGAAAGTCGGGCTGAAAAAGTTTATTCAATTCTTTTTTCAACTGATCGAACGAAATCATAATGGGGCCTCCTCCATTTTTCTGGGTCGGAGTGTACACTCTTTCTTATAAACAATCTAGACTCTTCAGATAATCTTTTGCGATTCTTTTCGATTTGTTTTACTTCACTCCTTATGGATCGCTTGGAATTTATAAAACATTCATGGCTGGCCTATCCCAGTCCAGAGAAAATCCCGCAAGGGGCCGTGTGTGGACGGGTCCAAGCGATCACCTCAGAGTCCTTGCAGCTTCAGGGAACTCGGGTGCAGACCACTGTTTTGGTCTCACAAGTGGTCGAGGGCAATGATCCGCAACTGGGTGTAACCTGTGCTTGGGCCCACCTGCGAGTCGGAGATTGGCTGGCGTGGTTACCAGAGTCCCAGCATCTTTTTCTTTTGTCTCCGTGTCTTGTCGATAACCCCAAACTGAAGTCAGGAGAGGCGCAGCAGTGGTCGGCTTTCTTAACAAAGGTTGAGCAGTTTTTTGTGGATCAGGGTTATCTTCATTTGCGAACCCCTTTTTTGGTGCCCTCCCCCGGTGTTGATCATCATATCGACTTTCTTAAAGTGGAAGCCAGTCGAACAAAAAGACGCTGGACTTTACCAACCAGTCCGGAAATTCATTTGAAGAAATTTTTGTGCCAAGGTTATCAAAAAATTTTTGAGATTAAAAATTGCTTTCGAGATGACCTTCCCGGGCCGCAACATAAAGTCGAATTCACGATGATCGAGTGGTACCAAAGTTTTGCCAGTCTGGATGATATTATTGCCGATATTAGAAAATTGTTAACGGAGCTCACCGGGCAAACCTTAGATATGGAAGTTTGTTCACTGGCCCAGGTCTTTAAGGAAAAAACCGGCTATGATTTGCGCCCCAATACAACAAGGGCCGAATTGAGTGGCTGGGCGCAAGCTCTTGGCATTGAAACTTCGGCTGATGACGATTGGAATGATCTTTTTTTTCGACTCTTCATGGAAAAGGTGGAACCTCAGCTCGGTCAGGATAGACCAATTGTATTAAAAAACTTTCCTGCGCAACAGGCGTCTTTGGCTCAGATTGATGAACAGGGGTGGGCTCAACGTTTTGAGCTTTACTGGCGAGGTGTTGAGCTTGCGAATGCTTATTTAGAGGTCAACAACCCAGAGGAGAATCGGGTGCGCTTCACTCATGAAGAATCACTTCGACAACAAGCCGGTGGAGATGTGGCGTCCTTGGATCAGGATTATTTCCAGTGTTTAGAGCTTGGTATGCCTCCAGCCAGTGGTATCGCAATGGGTTTGGATCGTCTGTATTCTGTGTTAAATAATAGAGATCGTCTGTCTTGATGATTCGGAGCATTATTGGGTCAATGACTCGATAGGACTGAATTTAAAGGGCCTTGCTTGCTCGCTGATTTTCTTGCATTTTTAAGGTTCGAATTTTGAATGTTGGGGTAGTCATTGCAATTAGAAATGGAAAAAACTAGCCAGGT
The DNA here is from genome assembly GCA_964230555.1 of Bdellovibrionales bacterium. Taxonomy (GTDB): domain Bacteria; phylum Bdellovibrionota; class Bdellovibrionia; order Bdellovibrionales; family JAGQZY01; genus JAGQZY01. The sequence goes on along the minus strand of CAXRIX010000086.1, from coordinate 14,572 downwards.
CGCACCGATGTCTGACATTTGCCGTCAATGGCAGCAAAATGGTCAGATCGATATGGACTGGTATTTTGAGCTTGCTGAGAGATTTGGCAGCCAAAAAATCATTTTTAATTCGGTTCAGATCGAATCGCCCTTGTTCAATCGTCTGAAAGAGAAAACCAAAGAGCATCAATTGGCGCCCGTCTATGTCGTCACGGCCGAGCAGTTTCTTGAAATTAAAAAGTTGCAAGAGCATTTAAACGAAGGTGTGCATTACACCATCCTTATTTATTCGCCGCTGTCGACCGAGATGATTTGTTTGGTGGATAAAATGCAGGCCTATCTTTCACAACTCAGTTTTGTGATCTTGGCCAGGAAGGATTGGAATGTCCGCAACTGCTATCGTTCGGTTCCTCATTTTATGCGGTCTCGTTTGTACGTTGATTTTCCAGTCTCTATTCACGAGAGTGATCCCTTCTATGAGCCGGCCGAGTTGACTTCAACACGGCAGAATTTTGAAAAGGACTTTCTTGATCACGATATCCCCTCATTCTGCCCAAACCTTGGTTTGTACAATGAGTGGGGTAAAAAAAATATCTCGCACTTTTCTAAGCCACGAAAGCTCTTAAAAACAAAGCCGAAGGTTTCAATCATTGCTTTGGATCCTGACAAATTAAAACCGCTTCTCAATAGCAAAGTTTTACAGAAGTCTCCCGAGGACTTTGAAATTCTAATCACTCGCGTGGCCGGACAAAAAACAAAGGTCATTCCCAAAATCAAGGCCGTCACCTCGACTCGTTATTGGGCTCATCCCATTGACAGTGGTAAACAGGTTTCTGAAAAGGTGCTTGCCAATTTTACAGCCAGCCAAGCTGATGGCGACATTCTTGTTTTCCTCGACTCACAGAATGAAGACAATCTCGATGGACTGTTTTCAGTCCTACTGGCTGGAGACGTGAATTTTGGAAAACTACTGATTCGAAAAAATCTTTTTGTGTTTTCAAAACAGGGATTCTTTTCAGCGGGTGGCTTTGATGATCTTCTGACATCTTGGGATGCCGACCGTATCCGGTTGCAAAACACACTGTATTCTAGCCTGCTGACAGAAGAGCAAACCAAAAACATCGGGACTGTTCTTAAAAGCGTCGAGAATTCCTGTGATCAATTATTGTTGGCGCATCGTTTTGCCGATCGTATTGAAGACTTTGGATTTTTAGCCGGAGGGGCTCCCAAAACTCAGGAACTCATGCAGAAGAAAATCTACGAAGAGGTTTTTGGGTATCACAAAGATGATTTGAAACAAGCCCATAAAGTGATCTATCAGTCCTCAGTCGGAGTGGCTGTGGAGGGGAGTCTGAAACGAACTCTTGATTTTGTGCTTCGTTATTTGCAGTTGCACGCCTGGCGCTTGAGTCCTCTACGCATTCGTCATCAACTCAGGGTCAATTACTGGCAGTATAATATTTTTCATCATGCCTACCACTTTATTAAAATGCACAGGTGGAGGCTGAATCCGTTGTCGTATGCCTGGATTTACAAGATCACATACTGGTTCCGGTATTTGCCTCAGCGTGTTTACGGCTGGTGGGTTCAAGGTTACTGGCTGGCTTACCGAGTGGCTTTTCCGCTTCGTAAAATTTATTACTTCCTGCATTTTCAATATGAAAAAAGAATTTTAGGACTTCATTCTAAACGAACCAAAATACGAGAAAGTTAGAATGAAGTTTTCGATCGTGATTCCAACCCACAGACGGCATCAGAGTTTGATTCACTTACTTAATTCAGTGAAAAGACAAAACTATGATCCCTCTCAGCTTGAAATAATAATTGTCACCAATCTTCCAGATCCTTTTTTCGAATTCACCCAGTTTCGAGAGGCTGCTGAAGGGCTGGATTGGAATGTCTTTACAGTGAAATCCTTGGGGGTGAACAAGGCTCGTAATTTAGGTATTAAAAAGGCGCAAGGGGAACTCCTGTTGCTCTTGGATGATGACTGTGAACTAAAGTCATCAAACTATCTGTCAGATCTAGAAAGTTGGCATCAGCGACACCAGCAGGCGGTGGCGATTGGTGGTTCTTATGCCGTCGATGAAACAGCGTCGCCTCTCGATCGCGCTTACAATTGCGTGTCTAAGCAATGGCAGGCCCTGGATCACTTTGGTGATTATCGCTCCAGTCGACTTGTCGGTGGCAATGTTTGCTACAAAAAAGATTTACTTTTGCAGTCAGGTGAGTTTTTTGACGAAAGTATCGCGTTCGGAGGCACCGAATCGGAATTTCACGAACGCTTGAATAAAAAGGGTTGTGAAACCCTTTTTATTGAATCGTTAGAGGTTTTTCACAAAACTCAGTTGCGTGTCGACGACTTGGTTCGCAAAGCTGTCTTACAAGCACAAGGTCATTTGCGATATAAAATCGACCAAGGGTTTTCCGACAAAGCCAGTCGAACCTATCAGAACAAACGGTTATTGTTAGCTCGTGAATCGTCACGAACTGTCGAAGAGTTCCATGAAATTGTTCATTGGATGAATTTGTTCGACTGGGCTTACAATTACACCTGTCTGAATCCGCGTGTGACTCCCAGAAAAGTGTATTCAAAATCGAAAAGATGGTCCGGTAAAAGCTTAACAAAGCCAACTCTGGAGGCCCGACTTTGACAAAAGACCCGATGCACTCTTCGATTCAGCCTGATCCCGCAGTCAAATCCTATTTTTGGGAGGGCACTAAGTACTATTACCTGCCTCTTTTTTCCAGAACGCTTATGGATCCAGTTATTGAAACAGCGCTCGGAGCAAGAAACCCGGTGGATCGCAGCTGGCCACAAATTCGAGAGTCGGTTTTGAAAGCAAAAGCCGGTCACTACAGTCACATTAAAATTCCATTGGACCGAGTTGAAAATCAAGTTGTTCACGGCATCGAAAAGTATTTGCAGGTGGAAACAGACCTAGGATTAATCTACCAGGTTTGTAGTAGTTTTTTATATGATGATGAGTTCTATGCCTGGCTAAAAACTCTCGGTCCAGTGCATGTCGAATGGGTTCTTGATGAGCGTAATAAGACAATCGACAGCCGGTTGCTTGAAATATCAACGGGTTTAGCTGAAAGCCATGTCAGTGTCGTGGTTCATCGTGATTTGGATTGGCGCCATATTTTGGGTGGTCCGGTTTTTCAAAAGTTTAAAACCATCCATCTTTACTATAGCTATCAATTTGAATTGTCGAGTCCCTTTCTGAACTGTAAAGAGAGTCATAAAATCGTTGGCATGTTGAGAAAGAAGTTTCCGAGGCATGAGTTTTTGCCACCGAAGGGTGTCGACCTGTGGGATCATCGCGCCCGTTCCGACTTTGATATGGAGCCGTTGGTTTATCCTTGTTTTCAAACCCAAAGTGCCACTCCGGATTTAAAGTACTCGGTGATTATTCCGACCTATAATAATCAAAATCATTTGCGAGTGGTGCTTAAGCATCTGTACAAACAAAACGTGGGTCTTGACCAGTTTGAAGTGATCGTTGTTGATGACGGTGGCACCGACCAAACACAGCCTTTAGTGATTGAGCTTTTAAATAGCTTTCCTAAACCAATGAATTTTAAATATGTCTTCTTTCAAAGGCACCGCAAGCGGGTCATGGGAGATTCTCAGTACCGTGCTGGAATTTCTAGGAACGTTGGAGTTAAAAATAGTGACGCTGACATTCTTTGTTTCCTTGATTCCGATATTATTACTCCGTCAGACTATTTGCAAAAGGTGGGGGAAGGCTTGCAAGACTACGATGCTTTGCAGGCCAAGCGCATCAATCTCAGCCAGTATGCCAGCCACCTCGAGTTTGATTACGACAAAGTCGATGAAGACAAAGACTGTATTCCAGACGAAAGCTATTGGGAAGAGTTCATCGCCAATACCACGCATTGGGACCAGCTTCCTTACAATTGGAAATACGTCTGCACCCATAGTTTTTCGCTTCGCAAAGATTTGTTTTGGAAAGTGGGCGGGCTGAAAAAGAATTATATTTTCTATGGCTTTGAAGATACTGACTTGGGGTATCGCCTGGTCAAGGGTGGGTTTAAACTCCACCTTCTTGACGCTAAAGTTTATCATATGTTCCATGAGAACACCCGCTCTGAGTTTATGAACTTGAAGTCATTAAGGCATAGTCTGCTGAGCCGAACCGCGCAGATTTTTTACCTGCATCATTTAGACGAAGATATTTTTGAGAATCTATTGGGATTTATGGAGCCTGAGCCGACTTTTCAAAGAGTTATCAATCGCATTTTTAAAACAATGAGTTTGCAATTCTTGTGGCGCCCGAGGCCCATGGTGTACCGAAGTGTCGGGCGGGCTGCTAAGGTGGCCTATGAAAATTGATGACCTCAATGAATCGAAAACATTCTGTGTTCTGCCTTTTATCCACGCCGCGACTTTGACCGATGGGCAGACCCCCTTGTGTTGTGTTTCTGAGGAAAGATCTGGAGTGAACCTTAATAAGGGGACGATTGCGGATCATTGGAACAGTCGTTATATGAAAAACATCCGCCAACAGATGTTAAGCGGGAAACCCGTCAAAGATTGTCGCCGTTGCTATGAGGAAGAAAACAATGGTTACCGCAGTCATCGTGTCATTGAAAACAAAGCCTGGCGAGAGAAGTTGGGCGATAAAGCAATCGAAGACATTGTTGGTCGTGTCGAAAGTAACGGGGAAACCAAGCAAGGCGTGATCGCCATTGATCTACGTTTAGGTAACACGTGTAACCTTCAATGTGTGATGTGCCAGCCGCGGGAGAGCTCAAAATGGAAGGGCGCTGGACAGAAGTTTCTGGCCGAGCTGCGCGAGAACAGTTTAAAAAAAGAATGGCGTTATAAAAATGATATCAAAGTTGAGCAGTTTGAGTGGTACCGAAACGCTAAGTTTTGGGACAATTTAAAGACCTTTTTGCCAACACTCCGGGAAATCATAATAGGTGGCGGCGAGCCGATGCTCATAAAAGAGCATTTAAAATTTATTAAAGAAACCGCAGAATCCGGTGAGGCCAGCCATATCCATTTACGTTACCATACCAATATGACAGTTTTCCCAGAGGAAATGGTGCCTTACTGGGAGAAATTCGAGCGGGTTGAATTCTTTTCGAGTATTGATGGGATGGAAGATATTGGTCATTATGTTCGTTATCCTGCCAAATGGGATGTGGTCGAAAAAAATATTCGCAAAATTGATAAGCTTGGAGACAATATTCTTTTACGCCTACTGTACAGCGTAAATGCCATGAATGTTCATCACCTGCCAGACTTCATTCGCTGGGTGCGCGCAGAAAATTTTAGCAAGTTTGAGCACTTTTCAAGTATGCAATCCTTTGTTCATCCAGGCTTAGTGCATTGGCCGCAATATTTAAACGTCAAGGTTCTGCCGCAAGAATACAAGCAAGCTGTGACCGAGGAGTTTGATCGCCTCCGGGAAGAGCTTTCTGAAGAGCCATTTGATAAATATGATGGGATTGTTAATTTTATGAACTCCCAAGACTGGAGTGAAAAGTTGCCGCAGTTTAATGATTACGTCAGAGTTTTAGATAAAACCCGGGGTACCGACTTTTACTCTGTCTTCCCGGATTTAAGCGAGTCCGTCTTAAGTGTTTGAGAGAGATAAAATGAAACAGTATTCGAAGACATTTTGTGTTTATCCCTGGATTCAGCAGCAAACCACTCCTACCGGAAAAATCAACTTCTGTTGTATTTCAATGCACACATTTGTGCCACGCCAAGATGGAAAGCCGATGATGCTGGACAAAGAGACTTTCAAAGAGGCGTGGAACTCTGGCTATATGAAAGACATCCGCAAGAAAATGGTCCATGGTGAGCCTGTCACCGGCTGTGAGACTTGTTACGAGCAAGAAAAGGTTGGCAAGCGTAGCTATCGGCAAGCTCATAATGAAGAGTGGTCAAAGAAATTGGGGGCAAAAAAAATCGAAGCTTTGGTTGACCGCTCGATCGACAATGATTTTTTTGTCGACCAACCACCGGCCTACCTTGATTTACGACTTGGAAACCTATGCAATTTAAAATGTCGAATGTGCAACCCTTATAATAGTGTGCAGATTCAAAAAGAGTGGGAAAAACTTGATAAGAAATCCGATAATCAGTATTCGAAATTTTGGAATAAATATGGTTTAGAGTTTGGAACCTGCACGCCATGGTACGAAAGCGATCAATTCTGGACCGGAGTTGAAGAAAATATTCCATATTTAAAAAAAGTCTATATGACGGGTGGTGAGCCCACCTTAATCGAAGGAAACTATCGCTTTCTCAATAAGTGCCGCGAGATGGGCTATGCCAACAAAATCGAATTGTTCTTTAATATTAATTTCACTAATTTAAAAGACGATTTTATTTCCCAGTTGAATGATTTTCATTGGGCTAGTGTGAATGCCAGTCTTGACGGATATGGTATTGTGAACGAATACATTCGTGCTCCCAGCCGATGGGAGCTGATTGACAAAAATTTCAGGAAATTAGCCAAGCAGGGCGGGCGTCGAGTGGCCCTTGGTATCAGTCCGGTTATTCAGATTTATAATATTTTAAATATTGTCGATTTGTTGGAATATGCTGAAGAGGTTATGGAGGAATTCAATCGCGACATTATTATCGATTTCCTTTTCTGTCTGCACCCTGACTTTCTTGATATCATTCATTTGCCAGATAATATTAAACAAGAAGCGATAGCCCGTCTTGAGGAATTCAAGCTGTCATCGCAAACCTACGCGAAGAAAACAGAAAAGTCCTTCTTTTTAAGAAATGGAGTGGATAGCACCATCACTCGTCTTGAACAATCGATGGGGCAAGAGAATCCTGAAATGATAAAGGACTTTATTCGCTACAGTCGCACTCTCGATCAAGAGCGGCGCCAAAGTATGCGAGACTGTCTGCCTGAATTGGTTTTTCTTTTAGAAGAGGCCGGTTACAGCTATGACGATCAACCGTCGATGGTCGAAATGGTGGGGGCGGGTAAGGAGGTCGAGAGTGTCAGACACCCATAAATCGATCACCTTGGTCAATTATGAAGGCGATGCCTTGGCCTTATCTGCTGAAGAGGCCATGATTAAAAAATACAACTCTTGGGAAGGGTGGCAATGCTCTGCCGGGGCTGAAAATGTTTTTATTGATGCCGACGGATTTGTTTACGTTGCTGCTTGTAAAGTTAAAGGTAAGCAAGGCAATGTTTTCAAAAATCAATGGGAGTTGGACGAGAAGTGGACCACCTGTCCTGCCAAATGGTGCATGTGTGGGCAAGACATGCAATTGCGAAAAGTTCGAGATGAATCCTTCTTTTCTCTCCTTGATTACCCACCCTCCAGTAATGTCGATGAGATGGATCGGGTGGATTGGGTGGTTCCCCATTACTACCATGGCTTTGTCACTCACCCGCGATTTGTGACTTGGGACCTGGGGCGACGTTGCAACTACTCTTGTAGCTATTGCCACCCCCTAATCTCCAATCAAACCGATCCCCTGCGCACTGAGGACGAGTTGATGGGTGCGGTCGACCTTATCGAAAAGCGTTTTACCAAAAATAATAAAGCCAAATGGATTTTTACAGGCGGGGAACCAACAATCATTCCCTCCTACATGAAAATGATAAAGAGCCTTCGCGGCAAGGGGCATGATCTTCATACGCAGACCAACGGGAGCCGAAATCCAGATTACCATCGCGAGTTAATTCGTTACAGTTTTGTTGGTATCAGTGTCCACCTTGAGTTTGCCAATGACGATCGACTGTTAAAAAACTTTGAAGCGATCATCGATGAAAAACATAAAAACAAGACGGCTGGCTACAATTGGTTTGGTGTTCGGATTATGGTCGGCCCAGGAAATCTCGAACGGGCATTGGAACTAAAGAAACGAACGATGGCGATCAAGCATTTTTCTAAGCATGGTCATATGACCTTGAGTCCTCTTTATGAGAACAATACCACCGACCCAACCCATCATGGTCGAATGCTCACCTACGATCCCGAAGAATTCAAGCAGATCCTTACCCACGCTTAAGTCTTTACCTGTTCAAATGAAAACCACCCCCGCGCATCCATCTCTCAGTGGAGGCGAGCGACCCGTTAGGGGTACAGAAAAGGATCTTAGCAGGTGTTAAAATTTTGAGTCATAGGGTCCCCCAATCAAAAGGTGCTAGGCGCCTTTTGGGTAAATGGTGCGTGCGGGATCGGTTGTCTTGGGGCAAGCACTACGATGTTTTTAATCGGTGGTTATGATTAAATCTACTATCTCGACCTTTACTTATTACAATCATAAAATTTTTCAGGGTTTTTATTTTAAACCTATTCAATTAACATCAAGAGCTGGGTCAGCAGGATTACCACTGACCACAATCAGGTGAAAAAAATGGAAACCAAGCGATTAGAATCGAATGTTCAGAAAGTTTTTTGGCTGAATGGCTCCTTTAGTTTCATGGTCTTGATGCCGATCATCGTGCCGTTTTTCCAAAGTCGTGGATTGGACATGCGAAATGTCTATGAGTTGCAGGCGATTTTTGCAGGTTGTGTGCTTTTACTGGAAGTTCCGTCCGGCTACTTTTCGGACCTGGTCGGACGTAAAGGAACACTGGTAATTGCGTCTTTATTTCATTGCCTGGGCTTTTTAGTCATGGCCTTAGCGCCTGGCTACACCGAATTGGTCGTGTCGGAGGTGCTGTTGGCATTGGCGATCAGTTTGTTTTCTGGCACCGACCTGTCGTTGCTGTACGACTCGTTAGAGGCTTTGGGTAGTAAGAAAGCGACCATAAAAATAGTCGGAAGAACAGTTTTTTTTCGCAACACAGGAGAAAGCTTTGCCGGACTCTTAGGAGGATGGCTTTTACTTTGGCATTTTGAAGCGCCAGCCATTGCTCAGGCTGCGGTTGGATTGGTTCCCCTATTGATTGCACTCACCCTCTACGAGCCGCCTCGCAAAAAAATGTCGGCCAAAAAACACCGAGAAAATCTGCGGTACATTTGGAAAGCTCTGTTTGGACATTCCAATTTACTGACACTGATCATCTTAACCGGTGTGTTTTATAGTTTTGTGACATTGGCAGCGGTTTGGATGTTTCAAGAGTATTGGCAGTCACTGGGCGTGAGTCTCACCCTGTTCGGGTATTTATGGTTTGCCATCAATATTGCGGTGGCAATAACTGGTCGGTTCGCGCACAAAATAGAAAAAGCACTGGGTAGTGAGGGTGTCTTGCTGTTGATGGGAATCATGCCTGTTTTGGGTTTTTTAGGAATGGGTTTTGTCGGTAGCATTTGGGGGCTTTTGTTTTGCTTTTGCTTTCAAATATGTCGTGGTTTGACTTCGGTGGTTATGCCGGATGCTCTTAACAAAAGAGTGGCAGGGGATATGCGCGCCACGGCCAACTCGATCATGAGTTTGGGGACTCGAATACTGATGGTTGGGATCGGCCCTATCATTGGAGCTGTGATTGACCGTCAAGGACTGCCCACGGCCATGACCAGCTTGGGATATTTGTATGTCGGTGTTTTTTTGGTTCTCTTATTGCCGCTTTTGGCTTTGAGGAAACAGTTTGATCCGATTCCCCGAGGTTCATCAAAAGAAGGGGCTTAAGGTGCAACAGACCGACGGCCCCAACTTCGAAGATCTTTTATTCTCTTGTTATCCTAGAATCCCGGTGGACACATCTTGCTTTTCAGGGCGGCCCTGGTACATGGAAGTGAGCTGGCCACAGGCTGCAAAAATGTCGCGGCCCATGGTTTTACGTATTGTCACATGAAAGCCTTTGTCGAGAAGGTAGCGTTGAAAATTGAAAACGCGGCTGCGCGGCGGCCGTTGGTAGCCAGCGTCCGGATGTTCATTAAAGGGAATCAGATTTATTTTGCACGGAACGGATCGCAACAGTTTTGCAACTTGTTTGGCATGATCAATGTGATCGGTAACATCCTTAAGCATGACATATTCAAATGTGACTCGGTCATTTGTCGCTTCCGCATGGGTGCGGCTGGCTTCGATAAGCTCACTTAACGGATATTTGCGATTGATCGGCATTATTTCATTGCGGACCTCATCATTAGGAGCATTGAGGCTAACCGCCAAGCGTGTTCCCGATTGGGTGATCAATGGAATTTGCGGTACCAACCCAGAAGTTGAGACCGTGATTTTCTTTCGGCCAATGTTAAGACCAAAATCAGATTTAAAAATATCAATGGCGTCAAAAACAGCTTCGGTGTTATCGAGTGGCTCGCCCATGCCCATAAAAACGATATTACTAATACGAGTGTCGTTCATATCCAATTTTACTTGTAAGAACTGACCCACGATCTCGCCGGCGGTGAGTCGGCGTTTTAACTTTTGTTTGCCAGTGAAGCAAAATTTGCAGGCGAGGTTGCAACCAACCTCTGAAGATAAACACAAAGTGGTCCGCTCTCCAGAAGGAATCATTACAGCTTCAACAGTCTGTCCGGCGCCGATATCAAATAAATACTTTCTGGTTCCATCAACACTGATTCTTCGGTCGACCATTTTGGGAAGTTCAAAACTAAAGCGGTCCCACAGCCCATGGCGAAAATCTTTCGAGAGATTGGTCATCAGCTCGGGGTTGGTCACTTGTTTTTCGTAAACCCATTTAAAGAGCTGTTGGGCACGAAATTTTTCTTTACCAAGGCCCACCAGAACTTTCTCTAGCTTTGCCAGAGGGTAGGAATAAAAATCAAAAACTTCAGCGTTTTCCATGGTTTCAGGTACCATAAAATGCACGGGCAAGCCATCCCACCCTATAAAAAGGTAATGATTGTGCGAATTCTAACGGTTCGGGAGTGGCCAAGTGGATTGGTTGAGTTCTAAAACCCACGGTCAGATGGATTTAGTGGCTCTCAAGGTATTCTTGAAGTTCTTTGAGTGTACAGGCCACAGCACCGACGTGCCCGACAACCACACCAGCGGCCATATTGGCCAAAAACGCTGTTTTCTTTAGGTCCCAGCCAGCGGCCATTCCTAAGGAGAAGGCGGCTATGACCGTGTCTCCGGCGCCTGTGACATCAAAAACGTTACGGGCAAAGGTGGGGAGGTGGCTGATTTCAGAGTCTTCAAAAACTTTGACTCCCTCGGACCCGAGAGTGATGACCATGCGTGGTGATTGGATTTGCTGCATGAGTGCCGCGCCAATTTTATCCACATCTTGCCAGATTTCAGGTTGAGGAATTTGTTTAGCCAATTCCATGGCTTCATCACGATTCGGGGTCATAAACTCGGCCCCTTTATAGTAGCTTAACGGAGTCGAACGGTAGGGGTCGACCAGTACTTTTTTTCCGTGTTTCTTTGCTAAGCCGATAATCCATTGAGCCGATTCGGGGCCAATTTGTCCTTTGGCGTAGTCTTGGATTATGACGGCATCACTTTGGGAGATGCCGTTTTCCACGGCTTCGGCGTAATTATTTAAAGTCGTTTGGGCCACAGCGTTGCGAGTTTCAAAGTCGACACGGACCACATGGTGTTGTCCCGACATGACTCGTAACTTGGTGGTGGTTTTGCGACTTGTATCTGTCATCAAGTGATCTGTGGGTATGCCGTTTTCCTGTAAGAGCTCTCGCAAATGGGAGGCATTGGCGTCGTCTCCGACCAAAGAGAACAGCCAGGGTTCCCCCCCAAGGGACCGAACATTGGCGGCCACGTTTCCAGACAGTCCAAGTTTCTTAGTGGATTCTTTGACGTCCACTACGGGTACTGGAGCTTCAGGGCTGATGCGAGTGACATCGCCGCGCACGTACTCATCGATTCCGATATCGCCAAAAATGAAGATCTTACGACCCTTGAGTTGGCTAACGTCTTGGCTTAATTGACGGCTCAAATCCTTTAAATTCGACATACGGTCTGTATAGCTTTTTCGGCCTTCAAATGCGAAGAAATATCTGGATAATTTGAATGACGCATAATAGATACTCTGCGCAATCGGTTGAGATCGACAGGGGCCGGGGTAATGTTGTACTAGGATCGTCAATATAAATATAGGCCGGTCTTGCTGGAGGCTATTGTGGAAAATGTGACTTCGGGTCCACTGTTTAAAAACGTCATGCATGCGTTGGATAATGCTGCGAATCTTATCAACTGTGACCCCAATGTTTTGGTTCGATTAAAACAACCTCGTCGATCGCTGATCTTTAGTATCCCGGTACGGATGGATGACGGTAACGTAAAAGTTTTCCCTGGATACCGAGTGCAATACTCGTCATCGCTAGGCCCATTTAAGGGTGGTATTCGTTATCATCAAGACGTCAATTTAAGTGAGGTTGCTGGTTTAGCAGCTTTGATGACTTTCAAAACATCTCTTTTAAACTTGCCTTTGGGTGGAGCTAAGGGTGGTGTTCGCGTCAATCCGGGTGAACTTTCAAGAACAGAAAAGCAAAGTCTGACTCGTCGATTTACTACTGAATTGGGTCCTTTTATTGGACCTCATGAAGACATCCCGGCTCCGGACATGGGAACTGATGGTCAAACCATGGCTTGGATGATGGACACCTATTCTCAGCAGACGGGTTTTGCACAGCCCGGTGTGGTCACCGGAAAACCCATTGAAATTGGTGGCTCTCTTGGACGAGTGAGTTCCACAGGTCATGGTGTTATTCACGTCGCAGCCAAAGCCTGTGAGTACCAAGGTAGCAGTTTTAATCAAGCCACTTTAGCCGTTCAAGGATTTGGTAACGTTGGTCAGCATGCCTGTGACTTAGCCCACGAGATGGGTGCCAAGGTGATTGCGGTCAGTGATGTCAGTGGTGGAATTTTTAAAGGTGATGGTCTCGATATTCCGGAGCTGATGCGCTACGTGCAAGAAAACAAAGTTGTTAAAGGCTTCCCAGGGAGTGAACCCATTACCAATGAAGAGCTCCTTGAACTGGATGTGGATGTTCTAGCGCCATGTGCGTTGGATGGTGTGATTCACTCTAAGAATGCAGAAAACATCAAAGCCAAAATTATTGTTGAAGGAGCCAACGGACCAACAACGGCTGAGGCTGACGAGATTCTCCACAAAAAAGGTATTGTCGTTGTTCCCGATATCTTAGCCAACGGTGGTGGAGTGATTGTTAGTTACTTCGAATGGGTTCAAGACGTGCAAAACTATTATTGGGATCTTGAGGCTGTTGAGCAAAACATGAAAAAAACAATCATCAAGGCCTACACAAAAGTTCACCAGTTTTCTACCGAGGAGAATGTCAGCACGCGGGCGGCCGCGATGGCAGTTTCGGTGAAACATTTAGAAAAAGCGATGTTGCTTCGAGGCTTGTATCCTCGATGAGTAATAAAAAGCGGGGAGTTCTTACGCGACCCTGGTTGTGGTTTTCTTCGCAACTGGCTCACGACTTGGCTCCCTACAGCCTGCCTCTTCTGGGTAAGGTGTTATCTGTTTCCAATCCTGAATATCGACCTTTTCAATGGCGAGGCCTGGAGTTCCGTAACCCTCTGGGATTGGCTGGTGGAGTCGACAAAACCGGACACGCCTTGTCCGCTTGGCAAAAGCTGGGTGCTGGCTTTTTAGAAGTGGGAACCGTGACCCCTGAGCCTCAGGGACCCAATCCCGGAAAAATAATGGATCGTGATTTAGAGAATGAGGCTTTGTGGAATAAAATGGGTTTTCCCAATCCCGGAATGCAGGCACTCTCAAAAAAATTGCAAGATTTTAAGGATCGAGAGATTCCTTTGTTTATCAACATTGGTAAAAATCGTTGGACCGACAATCAGCAGGCCCATCAAGATTACAGCCAATGTTTTTCTCATCTCCACAGATATGCCGATGTTTTCGTTGCCAACTTAAGCAGTCCTAATACTAAAGGTCTACGCGATCTGTTGACTCAAGAACACTTGAAAGCATTTTTAACAAAACTAAAGGAAAAGGCTTTAGAAGTGGCGCCAGATAAACCACTTTTGTTGAAACTCAGTCCCGATATGGATGAGGACACTTTACGAATGGCACTCAGCGAGTCTGGTGAGATCGTTGACGGTTGGATTTTAACCAACACAACCAAAAGCCGCTATCCGGGCTCACCGTTCCCATCCGACCAAGGTGGGGTGTCAGGGCAGCCACTGAAGAACCTTTCAAGGCAAGCTCTGAAGGTCGCTGCCCAGTATAAAAAGCAAGATCCACAGAAACTTCTGATCTCTGTGGGTGGGATTGGCAGTCCGGCTGAGGTGGCTTTAAGGATGGAGATGGGAGCCGATCTTGTGCAGTTTTACTCGGCGCTAGTGATCCAGGGTCCTCGATTTTTTGCTCAGACCTTATCTCGATTGCAGAACGATTTTTCTTAAAAAACTTCAATGGTTCATGAGTCAATCAATGACAGGTCAGGGGAGCTGTAATACTCTGAAAAACATGGCTTCGAAAAGACCGACTTGGATTCCAGTAGTGACCGCGATGATCCGTAAGGGTCCTTATGTTCTCGTTGGCCAACGACCAGAGGGGCATACGCTGGCCGGCCAGTGGGAGTTTCCTGGCGGAAAAATTGAAATCGGTGAATCCCCTGAGCAAGCCCTGGCTCGAGAGCTACAAGAGGAGCTGGGTATTGAAGCCGAAATCGGTCCAGTGAAGATGGCTTGTACTCACAGCTATCCGGATGTGGG
>CAXRIX010000085.1:0-9565 GCA_964230555.1 Bdellovibrionales bacterium | reverse complement strand
GAAGAGGAATTGTCATTTAAATCTCAACAAGCTTTCGACATGTGACAACCCCACACTGACAATCGGACAACAAAGGAGTTTCGCGTTTTGGATAACCTAGTAAAGAATAATCGGTTGTTAATTCTTCTCCCACAGCGATATCCCTGAGAGCATACCACCGCGGAAACTCAAAAAACAAATTGGGATCACAGGAATGATTAAGATAACTCACATTCATTTTTTCAGACGCCTCTGAGACTAGAAAGTTGTTGCTTGGCGTTACCAGAAAGCTGCAGCAGGAGCTCTCTATTTCAGAAAATTGGCTCGGTGAAAAGATTGTTCCACCAGCCTCTAATACCAGTTCGCCTTTAACGATTGGCTGAACCGCATGTTGCCCCTTACCATGAATTTTTGACGGACCTTTTTCAATTTTATGGGAAAAGTAATATTTTTTTCGGAGTGTCATTATCAACATTATAAAAGGGTGGTAATTTCAATGGAAGGAGTTTTTACACTTTTAAGGGGAGAGGCAATGAAAGCAGTATTGACCGGTCACACTCGAGGCGTGGGACAATGGATCTCAGAGTTCCTAGTACAACAAGGATTTGAAGTGATTGGCTTCTCTCAATCCGAAGGCAAAGATGTGGAGAATCTTGAGGTGCAAGATGAAATTATCGAAGCTTGTCGCAGCGCTAACATTTTTTTTAACAATGCCCACTCCCACTTTGCGCAAATTGAACTTTTGCGAAAAGTTTTTGAAATTTGGAAGGATTCAGAAAAAACGATAATCAATATTGGTGCCGGCCATTTTCGACCGGAGATCTGGCAACTTGTTGACAGTCAATACACCGCTGAAAAAGCCGCCTTGCATGCTTTGGTACAAACACTACAAAGCCAAAACCCCACTTGCCGATTGAGTCTTTTATCTCTGGGAATCATGGACACCGACAATTGTGCTGGTCTTCCCGCTCCCAAAATTAGTAAAGACAGCTTCCATCACAGTCTTGAATTTTTAATGACGGCTCCTCAAAATTTGGCAATTGAAACCCTCTCTCTACGCCCCCGATATGCCAAATAGCAATTGTCTCATTTGCCTAAAAACTGACTAATGTTTTGGTTGATTAAAATCAATTAGACAATTGACCTTGGATTCGTATCAGCATGACACAGCTCAAATCTTTCTAATTTTGCTTCCTAAACTTTTAGCCAGTTCCACCGAAAAGGAATTAAGCCTAAGGGATAGATCAAAGGAATTTAGCCCTCATCTAAGGAGTGCATAATGCGATCAGAAAAACGTTACTTTGACCGAAAACAACTCGACCCTCTTGCAATACAAGGGCTGATTTCAATTAGTGATCTCACTCCCATTGCCGATGGTGGCCTATTAACGGAGGCGTCTCCCAGCGGATTTCGCCTTGAAGTTAAGCGTGAAGAGCTCTGTGATCCCGTACTAAGAGAGAATCTTAATATTGAAGAAGTAGAGGGTCTGCAAGTGTCAATTTTCATTCCTGCCATGGATTTGGATATCACCGGACTCATCACGCGCACCAAGTACTGTGGAGACTCAGTTTTTGAAATTGGCATCGATTACACCTCAGACGCTCCTGAATATTGGCGAGAGTGTCTCTGCGAGCTTCTCCCCAATCCCGGTGAACTGTCAGAGTAAATCATTTATTCATTTGTAAGAGTTATGGTGCGTTGACACAATAAACAAGCCGTATGGTAGTCTCAGATTATGTTCACTGAAAAGTTTGACTACCTTTACGTCGAGCCCTCTACCTATTGCAATCTCCAGTGTCCACGCTGCCCAAGGACTTACAGAAAAGACGATTTTTCTCTTCAACACCTCTCATTAGATATCTTTGAAAACCTGTTAGCGTCTTCACTTTGGAATAAAGTCAAAACCATAGAATATGGTGGAAATTACGGTGACCCGATGATGCACCCAGCTCTCGACGAGCTGATCAATATTGCCCGGGCTAGACACCCCATGGTCGAACAAATTATTCACACCAGCGGCAATCAGTCTCCTAAAGTTTGGCAGAAAGTCTGTAGCAACCTAACCAGTCGTGACTCTGTATTATTCAGTATTGACGGTCTGAAGGACACAAATGCAATTTATCGCCAAGGGTCACGATGGGATTGGATTGAGTCGGCCCTGCAGAGCTGTTCCGAAAGCTACCAAACGATGTGGAAATTTATTGTTTTTCGTCACAATCAACAACAGATATGGCCAGCCATCGAAACCGCCAAAAGCTTTGGAGTAAGATATTTTATCCTTACATTAAGTCATCTATTTTATGGAGAATGGGAAAATAGCAATGGCGACGACCCATTGGCTCCAGAGCCCCAGTGGATCGCTAAAAGTTCCAGTTATGCCGATAAAATTCATCCACGCTGTCAAAGCAGTTCGATGCACTATCTTGCTGCCAGTGGAGAATACTCTCCATGCTGCTGGAGCAACAGAACTTCGAGCCTTCGATGGCCTATTGATGATCACACAGTTTCGTTCGATGGTCTTATGCAGCACACGTCCTTGAATGATCTTAAATTGTCTTGGGGCCAATCTCCGTTAGACATCTGCAAAAGGAAATGCCGGCAAAGCTTGGACTCACGCTCCTCACACCAGCAACTGACTTTAGATTTACAAGACAGTCTTGATGACCTTAAAAATCAAATGGATCAGTTTCAAAAACTCCATCAGATTAGCTAAGAAAATCCGCCACAAAGTCATTGATCGGGTTATTCTTTACTTCACTCGGCGTGCCGGACTGAACAATTTTTCCGTTTTTCATGATGAGCATTCGATCACTCATTTCGGTGGCTTCAATTTGATCATGGGTCACATAGACCACCGTGATTTTTAATTTTCTTTGAAGCCCGCGAATATCCCGACGCATTTTCTCTCGTAGCTTAGCATCGAGATTAGAAAGAGGTTCGTCTAACAAAAGGACATCGGGTTCAGCGACCAATCCCCGGGCCAACGCGACTCTTTGTTGCTGCCCACCGCTGAGTTGGTTGGGCATGCGTTCCGCAAGCCCCTCAAGTTCAACAGTGGCCATGACTTCTAAGACTCGATCCTTTATTTTCTGTTTACCTTCTTTAGCCACTCGTAAAGGAAAGGCAATGTTTTCGAAGACGTTCATATGGGGCCAAACAGCATAAGATTGGAAAACCATTCCGACATTTCTCTTTTCCGGTGGCAGGAACACCTTTTGTTGAGGATTCGAAACTTCCCTTTTTCCAATGTGAATTTGCCCCGTCGTGTTTTTCTCTAGTCCAGCGATCATCCGCAAACAAGTCGTTTTGCCACATCCTGAAGGCCCAAGAAAGGCGACAAACTCGCCGTCATTGACTTGGAATGAGAAATCTTGAACAACGTGAGTCGTGCCAAAAGACTTACCGACATTTCGAAATACAACATCACTCATTTAAAATTTCCTTTATAGTCCATATTTACCTCTAGATAAAACCTTGACCAATCCATTGACTACAAGGACAAAGCTCACCACAACAAGTGCCAGAACTGCTGAGGCACCCCCCGTGGGATCAGCGTATTGTTGTAGCTGAAAAATTAAAGTCCCTAAAGTCTCAATGCCCGGGCCGGAAAGCAAAACCGTCATAGTGAGTTCACTAAAGGCTGGCATAAAAATAAGAAACCAAGAAGCCACCAACGAGGGCTTCATCAACGGCAGCCACACATTTTTCATTGTCTGTGTCCAGCTGGCCCCTGACACTCGGGCAGCCTCTGCCAAACTATCATCAATTTGTCCGAAACCATTACCAATGGTCTTCATTCCAAGACTGAGAAATTTTATCAAATAAGCCAAGCCTAAGAGTGTTAGAGTATTATAGAGCGAAGGACCAATACCGAAGACACCCTGACTGAATGCCAAAATCAGAGCCAATGCAACCACTGTTCCTGGAATTGAATAGGGAAAAGATGCTGATATCTCAAGGAGGTGTCGTCCCTTGATTTTAGTTTTCCATTGAATATAGGAAAGGAAAGTCGCAAGGAGAGTGGCCACGGATGCCGCCATGGCCGCCAAATAAAAAGAATTACCTAAGGCACGTCCAGTCTCATTCATTTCGAAAAAGACTCGACTGAAGTTAGCGAAACCAAATTTCGAAATATTCCATGTCCCCTGAGCCGTATTGAGGGCGGTTAGTGCGATACCCGTCATCGGCAATACGAAAAGACCAAACAGTAAAGTCAGTAAGATTAAAAGGGTTGGCAGACGGTAACGCCCTAACTCAATAACACTGGGGCGACTGGTTTTTCCACCCACCATGCGAAATTGTTTTCCACGAATCAACCATTGGTTTAGAAACAGTAAAAAAAGCGCAACCATCAGAAGCAAGATCGAAAGAGCGCCCGCTTGAAAAAGACCATTCATCGATCCCATTTTTTGGAAAGTATAGATTTGCGTGGTCACTAGATAAATTCGGGCAGGACTCCCGATCAGTGCTGGAACGCCAAAGCTTGCCGCCGCCGCTAATATGACCAAAACGCCCCCACTGGTAATGGCGGGTCGTATGAGTGGCAATGTAATCTTTCTGAAAACCATGAAAGGGCTGGCTCCAGAAAGGCGTGCCGCCTCTTCGAGTGATGGGTCCATTCGATCCAAAGCCGTTATCACAGCCAGTAACACAAAAGTGTAAAGAAAAGACGCCTCCACCCAAATTAGACCATAGTAACTGTAAATATTCAGAAACGAGGTTCCAAGCAAGCGATTGAGAATGCCGTTGGTGGGATTGGCCAGAAAGATCCAAGCCATTGCGCCAATGTAGGGTGGAATGGCATAGGGCAGGCAAAACCAGGAGCGCAATTTTTTTGCCATAGGCAAATCCGTTCGAGAGAGCAGCCAACCCACAGGCACTGCCATAAAAATAGAAAGGGCGGCGATACTTAGAGCAACAAAAGCTGTGTTTGTGAAAGCTTTGACGGCTCCCGAATGATTTAAAACAGATTCCAGATACCTTAGTGTAAATCCGTCCTGAGGAAACACCACCTTCAAAAAAAGAACGGCAAAGGGGTAAATACAAAAGGTCACTAAAAAGAACAGGGAAAGCCCCAGCACAAAACCCTGGCTGGGATCATTGCCTTTCACAATTTTTTTAACCTTTGTTAAAACCATTGTTTCGACACTCAGTTGAACATGATCTCAGCGAATTTCTCTTTTATTTTAGATCGATTTTTCACCACCTCTTGCACAAAGTCTTGTGTCCATGGAAAAGAGTTTTCTCTGATCTTTGCAAAAGCCGGGGCACCCTTGGGTGGTTCAACCTCTGGAAAAGGCGAATACATATAAGAGCGAACCATCGCCGCTTGCCCAGCATCGCTAAAAAGCCACTGGGCTACATTTTTAGCGCGCTCTCGACTTTCCTTTTTCTTGGTAATTCCCAAAACGTTATTGTGAAGAACAACGCCGTCGGAAGGGAAAACAGTTTTTATCGGTTTATTTTGACCTTGAAATCGCAGTATATTTTCTAACAGCACCCAGCCAATAGGACGCTCTTTATTTTGAATTCTCCGAATCACAGCGGAGTTACCACCTTCACTGATCGTTTCATTTTCTTGTAACTTTTTAAAGTAGTCCCAACCATAAGCTTTTGATAGAAAAGCCACCGTGGTAAAATTTGTTCCCGAGGACAGTGGACTACCCGTACTGAATTTACCTTTCCATTCAGTGCCCACCATATCTTTGAAAGTCATAGGGGCCTCGCCTTTGGCCACACTTTCTGTATTATAAGCGAGCACCATGACAGGGAGGCTTAAGGTATTGTACATTCCTTGGGGATGACGAAGATCGTCTGGAATTTTTTTCACCCGCTCGGTATTGTAAGGTTCAAGGTTTCCGTTGTCGGCCAACTCCTCATACCAAAACCGATCCGAAGATATCAAAATATCCGCCTGCGTACCACCAGCCATCATTTCGGCGTTCACCTTAGCCGCGATTTCCTCGGACCCGGCTTGGTAAAATCGAATTTGGTAATCCGGAAAGGCTTTTGCAAGTTTTGGCTCAATATCTGAAATCGTATCTTTGTAAAGTGATGTGTATATCCAAACTTCGTTATTGGATTTTTTTGTACAACCTGAAAAAACAAGAAATGTGCTGAAGGCCACTATTAAAGTGAATTTCATGGGTCCCCCTTTGAGTGCTTTGCAAAGCCTCCCTAAGCTACAAAATTGCCATCCGCTTGTCACTCATGTCGGAAAGCTTTTATAGGGTCCTGCGGAGTCCTGTCGCTGTAATTTAAAGTTCAATAAAATCAATGCCTTGTATGACGTTTTCACTGAGGATTGAAAACGAGTAATGCATCGGGAAAAACCACGAGAAAGCCTCTAAAATACCTTGCCATTCTTCTTGAGGAGGGTTTCCCAATGACTCCAAAGAAAAGCACAGGTCATAGTTTTTGCCATCTTGCGAAAGCATAACAACTCGCGGTTTGTGCACCCCTTGTTGCTTAAGAAATTCTTTAAACAGACTTCTGACATGGGGTGGAAGATAGGCTTCACTCGGGGTTCCAGCCATCATTTCTTGGCCTGGCTCGACTTTAAGATCACGCCCACCCGAAAAATCATCGTCACTGGCAGTGAGAAATTCTCCATTGAGAAGGTAATTCCAAATCATTCCGTAGGAGAAAACGTAATCGGGTGTCTCTTTATTCGGATTAATTGCTAATCCCACACCTTTTTCACCCAGCCAATCTAAAACCTTGTCGCTGTCTTCGCCTTTATCTACCACTTTTACAGCCAAGTAGGGCATTCCGTCGGGGCCCTCGATGGGGCTGTCCTGAAGAAATTCGAACTGAACCTGGGGCAGTTTTTTGAAAAATTCCTGCTCCCACTGTTCGTCTCTATCGTCCTGCGGTACTTCTAATAACTGTTTCATCGTTGACTACCTAATAAGACAAATAGAGACTGAATACAAGCCTAGGTGGAGAGAGTTATCTTAAAGAAGCTTTTTCAAAAGTATTCAAATATCATTATTTATGACCTGAGGACCTATGGAGCTTTTCTCCTACCCTTGCCTCTATTCCTGTATCTTAGTGCCACTAATTTTGTTTCCCATTCTGAGTTCTGGGCCATCTCATCGGCCACCCTCTTGGGTTCGACGCTCCACGAAGCCATGGTCTTAAATCTAAAGCCTGTATTCTACCTTTTTCTTCAAATTCCATATTATTTCAACCTGCAAAGCCCAGCCCACGTGGTCTTTGCCCGTATGCAGTTTGGTTTGCTTGCCTTTATCAACCTGATTCTGATTTATCGCTTGATTCGAACCTTAAACTGGAGCCGACTCTGTGCTGCTTTTTACTGTGGATTCCTTCTGACCTTTCACGTTTATTTTTACAACTTCTATCGGGTCCGAGCTGACTTTATCACATTGTTTTTTCTGTTACTGATCCTGGAACGCTTGGTTCGCCCCAGGGTTCATCTCATTCAGAAGTTTGGATTCGATCCTTTTGTTCCTGTTTTGGTGTTCTTTTTATCGCTATCGACACCCAAAGCGGTGTACTCAATACTTTGGATCTGTTGCGTCTATGCTTTTTTGAATTGGCATAAATTAAAAGTGTGGAAAATTTTTAGACAATTACTTTTTTACTTTTTAGTGCCCGCCAGCGCTTTAGTCCTTGGACGCCAAATTTTAGGTATTGGCTCCGATTTTATCGAGAATATCTACGCCTTAGCTATCAACTACCATTTTAATAGTCTCGAAAATATATGGGAGGCTGAGAATTTCTCGGCGGTTGTGCGCTCCCTTCGTATCAATTTTTTGCAATACTTCGTTATCTTGGTTGGAATCCTTTTGTTTTTTCTAAAGAGGAGGTTCAAATCCAAAGAACGAAAGTTGGCTCTCCTTCTGTTTTGTCTTTCCGGAGTGACTTTGCTGATTCATCCCGAGCGTTGGGACTTTTTCATAGCATCATTAATCCCGTTTTTAGGACTCCCCGGAATTTTTGTTTTTGAATCGATTGGTAAAAATTGGCAAAAAATAACCTTAGTGGTGGCTCTTATCTGGACGCCCTTGCACATGACTTATTACACAGGGTGGTGGTTTTCTAACCAAGGACAACTTAAAAACGTCGAACAAGTCGAATTTATAATGGAACACTTCCCAGGGGCCCTACTTTTTGATGCCACAGGGGTCGCACCCCGGGTCGATAATCTGTTGTGGTTTTTAGGGCCCTACGACGTTCCGGGCAACCGAAAAACTTTAAAAGTCGTTGAGCAGATTCGCCCCGAAGTGATTTTATTCACTCCCAAACTCCGCTTTGGCGGACCGGAGCTCATAATCATTCTCAACAAACACTACAATGAGGTTCGGCCAAACCTTTGGGTCAGTAATAAATTCGCTCCTGAATTTAGTGAAGTTCACTTCCCGAATTGGAATTATAATCTAGGAGCTGCATTCAATTATGACCACCTGCCTCGAATCCGGTCTTTTTCTTTCGATACAAAGTAATCAAGTTCGCTGATTAAAGACTTTAGTGATAATTTTTCTGAAACCTTCAAAAATAAAGCAGCACGGTATTCTCTTTTAAAAACAACAAGCCACTCGATGAGCCCTAGGTCCTGGTCAAAAACGTCCTATACAAAAAAAATAGGTTCGACTTGTCTACTACGAACGAAAACTCTTTGCCAGTATGGTTTCATTAACAGATCTCCTAACAAAGGAATCTGGCTTGACCTATGAAAAAATACTGCTCGCTGATAAATGCCAAAAAGAACAAAAAACTCTTCAACAGCTATTGAAAAAAAATCTAGAAAACGTCGAAGTTCAATGCTTTGGTTCCGCCAATGAACTCATAGATACTTTCTATAAAGAAGGCAGTAATCTTATTGTTACAAGTTTAAATTTATCAGCATCCAATGGCATCCAGTTGGTTCATCAGGTGCGAAGGTTCGACAAAAAAATACCTATCATTCTATTTTACGGAGACAACCAAGAGGATTTGGAGTTTTCTGAATCAGAAGTTTACTCTTGCGGAGCCACCTTGGTCATACCAAAAACCAAATTTAAATCAGCCATCGGTCCGTTCATTTAAAGAACGCTAGCGTCTTGGTTTATTTCTTCTTCGGTTATGGATTCAACTGGGATGGTGGCTGAGCACAGGCGATGGGCACGCTGACCAATTTGGTCCGCCAAACGGCTGCATTCTTCAAAATCTATTGTCTGTAGAGATTCTTGTAGGCATTGGTACTTGTGATCATTGATTCGACCATAGAAGAATAACTCAGCCGACTGAAAACATCGATGCACATTAACTTCACCACGAAAATGATCAAGGCATACACCCATCGCTTCGTTAACACCCGATTTGTAAAAGAGTTGAGATGCCGCGATCTCACAATCGTCTAAAGATATCGTTTCAAGCCGCTGGCTTAAGCAGTCTTTAATCGCACCACCCACTTGCCAGGTCCAGGTATAGGAATTGGCTGCGTTTTGAACGCACATTCTTAAACTCGCATTCTCGATACGAGCGACTTCTTCTTCGCTAAAGGCAAAACTCGTTAATGAAGAGGTCATCAGAGTTATAAATACAAAATATTTCATAAAAAATTCTCCATTGGTTAAAATTG
>CAXRIX010000084.1:0-49749 GCA_964230555.1 Bdellovibrionales bacterium | reverse complement strand
GTCTTCTTTGCCGGGATCATCCATAGCATCAAACAAATTTTCCACATTGTAGGTCATGACAGTGATGGCATTTTTTTTCGGAGTGTGATTTTTGCTGACACATGAAACCAGAGTTAAGATTCCAATAACAGACAGTATTTTCTTCCTCATGGAGCTTCCACCCATTGTAAGCGTGTGATGTTTACAGCCTCGCCTCCTAAAGCCTTGGTGTATTGATCGAAGGCCTCAGGGCTGAGTCCCATTTCTTCACTCAATTTCTCGGCTAAAAACGGAATGGTTTGCAAATAACTTTTATCCATGGACATCACACCGATCACTTTAACTTTGACACCGGCAACAGGCTTCCAAACACCTTCTTCTTGGATCGTCAGCGAAACCTCACTTCCCACTGGCAGGCAGTTGCGGTCTCCGGCATTGACGATGGCTTTTAAGCTTTTTGAATCAACAGCATCTTGCACCAAACCTTTGAGGTCATCACCTAAGCGAATATCCGTCCAAGAACTATTGCAATCACTGAGGGTTTCTCCAGCATCACTCGGCCAACGCAATTCTTTAATAGGCGTGGCAACAGGTTCGCTGACTTCACTGCTGGCGGTTAGGTAACTGATACTGACAACATCATCGGCGTTGTCAGCATTTAAGGTGGCCGTTAGAGTTTCGACACTGATTTGCATCTGCGACGCCAACTCGGCCAACCACTCGCTTTGCGACAACAGATACTGCCGATTCACTAGGCTTAATTTATTAACAAGAAAGTGTTGGTCAGTGGCTGCAAAGTCGCCTTTTTCCTGACTTTGAATTTCCATTTCCACTGTTTTTTGGGTCGACACCGCAACACAGTTTCGAGCCTTTGCACTGACGAGAACCGAAACATCGGACAGCTTTTCAAACATCTCTTTTAATTCGTACGGTGCGCGAATGGTATCCCAAGTGGGATCATCATCGGCGTTACAAGTGGGCAGCTTGACGCCCTCTTTTTGAGCGGTCAGAACAAACCCCGACTCCAATTGGTAATCTTCTTGTTGCGAGCTTTGCGACCCATCAGCAGGCTTTAAATAAGTTAAGGTGATTTGCGGTCGATCGTTGTTGGTGGTCAGATAAGTGCGCAACTGATCTTCACTCATCGCCATGCCTTCAGCGGTTTTTTTGACCAAGTCACTGTTGGCCAAAAAATCGTCGCGATTGTGCATTTCTAATTTGGTAACGAAATAGTAGACACCGGTTCCGCGCCAACTGTCCTCTTGAACTTCAACTTCAACAGCTTTGGAATTTGACACTGGCACGCAGTTAAAGTCTCCGCGTCCAACGATCACATTTAACTCATCGACTCTGTCGTATACAAAGGAGGTTTCTTTGTAAATACGAACAGTGTTCCATGTTGGTTGATCATCGTCTCGACAGGATTGCAGCTTCTGTCCTTGCTCGGTGACAGTTAAAACTTGCCCCGAGTTGAGGTCAAACCCTTGTCCTGAGTTGAAGCCTCCACCAAGCAAACTTTCATCATCTCTTGGCCCACAGCCAACAAAAGTTAAAATCAAAACCAATAGTGTTATGGATTTCATGCACCCTCCCAAAATTGGCCTTGTTTTCGCCGCGCATCACGCAGAAGTCAAGAATTGGCTGCACGCAAAGAGAGGGCTACCAAAGCTTTTCCGCCGATTTTTGGTAAA
This sequence comes from Bdellovibrionales bacterium, assembly GCA_964230555.1. Taxonomy (GTDB): domain Bacteria; phylum Bdellovibrionota; class Bdellovibrionia; order Bdellovibrionales; family JAGQZY01; genus JAGQZY01. The sequence continues at coordinate 48,079 of CAXRIX010000084.1, read as the reverse complement.
CCTTTGAATCAACTGATTTTTTAAAATGAGGGGTGTGTCAGGTTTGTGTTAAAATTTTCGGCCAATGCCAAATTGGAAGGCACGAACTTCGTACTTCACCTTTTCATTGGCTAAAGTTTCGAAGGGACGCGTCTCTGTAATTTGATAGCGCACACCGGCTCTGATTCCCCATAATTCTGAGAAATCAACTTCCAAACCAGCCTCGCCGTAATAGCCAAATCCAGTCAATCCGTCCTCTCGCTTGAGGCCACCATCATTGGGTGTGTACTCGCTATTGGCACCACCATAATTAATGGTGTGATAACCGAAAAGCCCACCGGCCTCACCGTAGGGACGAAACCACGATGTGGGAAAGAATTTAAATTTAAAGCCTAAACCCAATTGCAAATGATCCGAGTCGAAATCAACCTCCGGACCGTTGTCCGTGTAGTTGGTTCCACCTAAGGTGGTGTAGTCATAAAAACTCTGCCCGCTGGTTTGCATGTAGTTCACTGAGATCGTGATAAACAACCCGGTCTGACCAATTTGTCTTTCACCGGCCAAATAAACATAGGTGCCTTGATCCATACGGAACCGACTGGTGGGATTGAGTACTGAAAATTCAGCAACACCGAAACCCAGGTAGCCAGCCATGCCTCGAAATGCCAGATTGGTGCCTCCGAAATACTGGGCAAAACTGCTTTGGCTGAAAAGAAGAAAGGCGGCACAAACAATGATTTTTTTAGCCATACAAAATGCTCCTGGTTATTTTTTGTTCCAATGATCGGCTTGAAAAAAATAGGTTCCTCGTGGATCGGTCTGTCGGTAAAGTTCAAAAAGTCGACGCCGAACAAAGGCCTTTCTTTTTTCAGTTCCTGAAATTCCTTTTTCAATCTCTCTAATAATTATTTGTCTGTCACTATTTTCCACTTTAACGACTTTTTCCATCATCGCCTTGGCTTTTCCATTTAAAGCTTGGGGCTGACGAATCTTTAACAAGCCACTGTCCGCTTCCCCAATGATACCCTTCTTCTTGTAAGCATCAATTCTTTTCATTCGCTTGGCTTGTCGTTTATAAATTTTTTCTAAAGTGGCGTTTTTGTAAAAACCATCGGGCTGAGTTTTTTTGGACTTTGTTTTAGCCGCCGACTTTTTTTGCTTTTGGACTGGCGATTTTTTATCGATTTTTTTTGTCTTCTCTGCCTTGTTTGCAAAGGCGAAGGTCGGAGAAATAAAACAACTGAGACTCCATTGAGCCATTGCCAAGGCTGGAATCAGAAGACCGCACAAAACTATAAACAGGATGAAGGGTCGCTTTAAAAACAGTAAATTCGATTGTTTTATCATCCCTCTTATTCTAGCAATGACCACTGACAAGTGTCACTGGCACAAGACTGGGGTCGAGTTTTGCTGCTCTGATTAGCAGTTTTATCTCAAAACAAGACACTCCAGCCTTATGTCTTACCTGATCCGAAGTCTGGAATTCACTACAAATCGTCGGAAATATTTAATTTCACACTCATTTTACCGAAATAGAACATAGGTAAAACTATATGAAAAAACTGTTAACTTTCATTTTCTATATAGTGGCAATGGGGACGGTCACCCCAATGGCTTCGTACGCCCAAGATGATGTGCATTTTGGAACCATCTTTGTTGAAGACATTGAATACCAAAACTCTGAAGAGAACACCGGCATCAATCACTTGACCGATCAAAGCGCAAAGCAAGAGCAGCTGGAAACCCTTTACAAGCAAGAGATTGGCCAACCCAATGAAAAATTAAAAAAATTAGACATGGCTCCCCGCCAACCCGCTTCAACACCTGAGCATTTGAAAAACTCTCAAAAAGTGGGAGTTGTTCGCAATGCTGAACTTCCACAGAAAGTGGTTTACTTTATCGAGCTTCGCTCCTTCGAAGGCAATGACTCGGTGACCATTCATCAACAAGCCAACCCGAGTTCTCAACCCATTTTGCGCTTGCAACCGGGTGAGATGGTTAAAATTATCGATAGTCCGGATCAGTACATCCATAAGATGCGAATGGACCGCGACAATCAAGGGGTTTGGAAGAAGTTGGCAACTCGCGAAGAGGACATTCAAAACCCAGCTCTCTATTATGATTGGAGAAATTTCTCGACAATCACCTCCCATGACTTCCCTATAGAGATGGACATCATGGTCCCCTACGGTCGCAACTCGATTCCGGTCTTTAATCGTCCCGGTGCTTGGACCTGGAAAGACTGTGGTCTGAATGAAAACCTGTGCACCGAGAATATTGATATCCACACCCGAGCCTATCTTTTTGATGCCACTATTATTGACGCTCGGTTGTCGCAAAACCAAGTCACAGACTATCGCCTGTTTTACAAAATTGGTTATCAGATCAAAGATAAAAATGGTGTTCTACAGCATCATGTTGGTTGGATCCCTTCAACCCACGCCAAGCGTAAGATTTCGCAACTTCCCAAATCTCTGATCGCCACCCGCAGCCCAGACAGCCTAGGAACCTATGAAAGCGATGCCGAACGGTTGCAGCGTTTGCAAAAATATTATGTGTTTGATTCCAACATGAACTCTGAGAATCGAACCATGAGCCGTTGGCTCGATAAAACTCCTGGGCAATCGGCCGAGGTTTTCTTTCAAAATATCGCTTTTGATGGTGTCGCCAACTATAGTTACTTCAATTTAAAACAGGACTTTGCCCTGCAAAGCTTAGGTGAAGCTTTTGTCCAACAAGGTGTGGCCTTGGGGGCAGGAATCTATGCACCTATTTTTATCGACCTTGAAATTCAAGGAACAGCCACCTTGACCGTTCCCATAGAAGCCAACGAGAATGGCACCTATAAAAAGGCTCCGATTTTCCGGGGCGAGCAATGGTTGCTCTACACCACTCCACTTTCCGTCAGTGGCGTGCCGTTCAAGTTTGGTGTCGGTGCTTACTATATATCAATGTTCGCGTCGCAGTTGGATTTTGGCTTCAACTCGTTAGTCGGCTTCCAAGGTAAAGTTTTATTTGAGAACGACCGCTTTTGGACGGGTGCACGCTATGGGCCCACAGGCCAAGATTTTGATTTTCGCTTTGAAAACCGCGAGCTGGGCTTCGATTTTGGATATCGCCTGAATCCAGAAAGACGTTATGAGTCTTGGTCGGTTTTTGGTGATTTTTCCGACACCAACTACAATAGTTCAAGCATTGATAATTCCACCAAATTTCAGATCATTTCTATTGGTGTCCGTAAACAATTCTAAAATCAAAACATCTTGTCTCGGCACAAGACCTAGGCTCACCCTCGCCATCTGACTCATCATGCAAAACGTCAATATTGAAAAACTCTGTCTCTTAGAGCTTTTTGCACTATAATTGGGATTCTAATGAAATATTTTTCGAATTTATTTTTTGTCAGCCTCCTTGTTCTCAACGCCTGCTCTTCAAAAGAGAAAACGCAAGCCCACTTGGATTACTCACGAACCTTCAACGCTCCGTACGAGATGGTTTGGCGCGCCACCCAGCAAGCTTTATTAAATTATCCGATGAATATTAACAATATGGACACCGGCCAATTGCAGACGCTTTACATCACTGGTAAGCATCGCTATCAAGCGCCTCACAATGAACAAGAGTTCTTGCCCAGCGGATTTCAGTACCGTTTGAATGTGAATATTATCAAAGGTGAAAAACGTTCCCGAGTGGTTATATCGAAAGAAGTGCGACTGCAAAGAGATTTCTTTTCTCCACCTGAAGATCTTTCCAGTGATGGCTACGAAGAGAAAATGCTGCTTTATCGGATTCGTCGCGAGATTCTTATCGAAAAGCTATTAAAAAGAGAAATGGACAAAATGAATAAAACGCCGCAACCGGCTTAAAGATTTTGACTGGGATATTTTTCTTGCCAGTAACTCACCGAAGTGGTCTCTACCAAATTACGATCGTGAAGCTTCTCTAAGGCTTGCGAAGCCAATCCTTGTAGCTGCTTGTCCGAATCATGAAGCATTCGCACCCAACGCTGCAAATCTTTTTCCCGTGGTTGGCGCAACAACAGTCGAGCCAAGTCTTCACGAATCCAAAGACTTTTTTCTCGATAAAGACTATCGGCGCTGTAAACCTTTTTCCAAAACAACTCGGTGACTTTTTCGCTGCGATCGTGGCTTAAAACCTCAAGCGCCTTCATGCGCACCATCAGGGCCGGATCTGAATTTAACATTTTGTAGGCCCATTTTTTAGCGCCTTGCGGCTCGATCGACTGAAGGGCCGTCAAACCAGCACTTCGCATATACCAAACCTTATCAAGGAGAGCTTTTTTTATAACAGGTAAACTCTGATTTCCTTGCGACAGTGTTAAAAGCATAAAAGACTTCCAGCGAGTTTTCATGGGCCACTTATCGGAAAAGGCCAGCTGCATAAGTCGAGAGTGACCTTCGGACCCAACATTCTTAATGCGATTGATAGCGATCGTATGGGGCTCGCGCAGAGCTCGCGCCACCTGATCGTCAACAGTCGTCGAATGAGGAGCGGCCAGTAGGAAACTGGGAAAAATTAAAATAGAAATTAAAATCTTCATTCCGACTCCTCCGACTTCTTTTTGAGAGTCTTTAAGCTTTTGAGCTCGCTGATAAAAACTTCGGCCTCTTCTTTTGAATCCGGATCAATGTTTTCTAATTTAGGATGCACCGCCATCGGCTGAGCCTCTTCTTGTGATGGCTCCGCTTTTACCTGAACCGTTCCTTGCGAGCTATCGTCTCTGACTTCTTGACCACGAGGACCACTATCATCGACTCCGGTGACAACAACACTTCCAGGATTTGTTTCTTTTTTTACGGAAACTTTTGATGACGGCTCATCGGTTTCAAGATCGGCCTGACTATTGACGACCTTTTCAAATTCGGCAACCAAGTCGGCTCCATCGACGCCTTCAGACTCTTCATCTTCAACCTCTGGGGCTGCTGACTCCTGTTCGGCTTCGACCGGCGCTTCTTCGACGACCGGTGACGGATCTTCCACCACCGCTTCATCAGAACCGCCAATCTTTGATTTCAAATCAGCGATTTCACTTTTTAATTTCTCGTTTTCTGTTTTATAGAGTGAGAGGTCCGCAATGTCGTCTTCAATAATTTCGTACTCTTGCAAACGAGCTTCCAATTCAGCCAACCGCTCCAACAATTCGCTATTGTCTTCAGCGGTGCCGGCTTCGCCACTTTCTTGGGCTCCACCTTGTGTCAGTTTCTTATTCAACTCTGCAATTTTTCGATCTTTCTCAAGCACTTCCGACTCAAGCTCGGAGAGTTTCTGTTCATCAACGGGAGTGGTCGCACCCGTACCAGTCGCACCCGCCTGCAACCAACGTTGCTCTCCCAGGACGCGACGTAAAGCGCCTTCGACATTTTCAGTACTACCCAGTTCAGATTTGACTACAGAATCAGGGCTTTTTTGACTCATCAATAGCAAAAGCACAACAACAATAGTTATTGCAACCACCAGCAAACTAACAACAAGGGTGTCATGAATAACAAACAGGGAGAGAAACCATTCCATACCCCATATTCTCTCTACAATGGGGAATCAACGCAAGCAACAGCCCGAGATTATTAAGCTTCCCCACCAAGGCCGCGCCCCCAGGCAATGTCTCTCTAGACGTTAGTCTTGCTTGAGGTTTGCATAATGGCTTGCCACTGCAGAGCGCCCGGTCATTTCAATCGGGCCCGAAATGACTTCCTTATTCGAAGTTCCCCTCGTATTCATTTAATCTGGACCCCAAAATTTTTCTTTCATAAGATCAAAATATGAAAACGATTTTGATTGCTTTAATTTTTTTCACAAGTGGTATCGCTCGTGCTCATAAAGATACTAACTTTTCTATACAAAGCGACGGCCAACTTCTAGGGTTCCCGGCGAAATATGGTCCGGCTAGAATTGTGTTGAATGGAAGTCAAAGCACAGTAGATTCTGGATCCCTGGCCATTCAATTAAAAGATAGTGTTTTGAATTTCCCCGACTGTATTTTCAATCTTTTCTCAACAATAGATTTAGATGACTTGAACGCTAGTGGCTCATGGTATCACGGAAATGGATTGTCTCGATTTATAGGTTTAGACTTACCTCCCTACCTCAGCCTTCGAGTGTCCACTGGCAATCAGCCCCTCGCCGGCTTTTTTAATGGATACTCGATATTAGTAAATATGGAAAATGCGAAATTGATTGAAGTAACCGCGCACACCTTTAATGAACAAGAACGCAGTGAACAGTTGAAAAAAGTAGATATTCCGAAAATTTGCACCAAAGAAGAAGTTCAGCAACTTTCCCCCACTCAAATCAAGTAAATCTCAAAATCTCAAAATCTCAAAATCTCAAAAATAAAAAACACGACTCTAAGTCATTTGAGCAAAAAAAAATAGAAAAACATCGCAACCTCCTTCACCAATAATCATGCAACATAAATAAGTAAGCTATGACATCGTGTCGGCTTTCACCTGATAATGAGTCTCTGCCATCTTTGCAATGAGCAAGACTCCGACAAGCGTGACGCGTTTTCACCCGCAGGGTGAAATGTCGGCGAGGGCAGGAGCCCGTTCTTGATCATTGCAAAGATGGCAGAGGCGTCTTCGCAAAAAGCCGATCGTTCAAAATAAAATTGGAAAAGGTTTATTCGCAGTAGGCTTCGACGACAGTCTCTGAAGTGGCCTTAGCACCTAAGGCCGCCTTCAGGCTCAAATCTTGGTCACAATAACTCTGCCAAGAATCACTGAGCGCGACTTCAAAAGACCCTGTGTCGCATTCCGCAAGACCGCGTTCTATAAATTCGCCGTTGGCATTCACCAGTGTCCAACTGATCAGCGAACCACTTTGTCCGCACACTCCCATGACCACCACATTTTGATCAAGAAAGGCCGACACTTTATTCTGTGCAAAGGAAATAGCTCCGACATTGACTTGATCAATACTGTCGACTGGAGTGGCACCGGCATCTTCAATTTGCAAAGACGAATCTAAAGTCTCTGAAGACGGCGCACAGTTTTGGTATTGCACCAAAGTGAAGCCAAGTAAAATGTAGAGTGCGTATAATTTGTATCGCAAAATTTCCCCCACAAGTTCTCTATTAGTTTACTATACCTTGGACTGAGAGATAAAAAATTTCACAGTACCGGCCAAATTCTGTCTCATAATGAGACAATCCGCTTCACTGACAGACATCTGTCTCAGAGATAAACAGAACGGTCGACCAAAGTCAGTTTGCAGTAATACTTCAATCCCCGTTTTTAGTCGCCTTTTACCCAACGGTCGTGGGCAATGGAAATTCACAGATTTATACTTGAATGGCTGCCAAGGAGTTTCAACAATGATTCGTTTTGCCTTCTTTTTATTGTCTTTGAGTGTTGTGGTGTCTTGTAACAAATTTGCGGGTGAAGACTCCAAGGGTAATAAAGGTTTGAATGCCGAGGTGATCTACGGTGAAGACAATCGCATCGATTGGCACCAAGAAAAAGATACCCACTGGCAACAGATGGCTCTGTCAACAGTGGCTTTGTTTGATAAAGATATTTTAATAGAAAACCCTACCGATTCCTTTTACACCTTAGACACGGTTTCGTATGGTCTTTCTAAGTTGCTTTGTGAGGATGAACCTTTTTATCATCAATCCCGCGGCTCGTTTTGCTCTGGCTTTCTAATCGGCCCAGACACAGTGGTCACTGCCGGCCATTGTATTCGAAACTCGTATAATTGCGAGAGTGTGCGCCTGGTGTTTGGTTATTATTATCGCGACGCCCTTACCGCTCCTCTGACAATTGAAAAACAGGATGTTTATCAATGCCAAGAAGTCCTTCACACCCAGGCCAATGCTTTGACCGGTTCTGACTTTGCGATACTAAGGCTTAAACGCAAGGTGGAAGACCGACCTCCCCTCCCCATTCGCACCACTGGAGAGATTGACGAAAACACAAAACTTTCAGTCATTGGCTACCCGTCAGGTTTGCCATTAAAAATCGCTCACCAGGGACAACTACGTCGCTTAGAGACTTCATTTTTTGTGGCAAGCTTGGACACCTACGGAGGAAATTCTGGCAGTGCCGTTTTCAACTCAGAGACTCGTTTGGTCGAGGGCATTCTGGTGAATGGCGACACCGATTTTGTGTTTGATCAAGACAAAGGCTGCCGAGTCAGCAACCATTGTAAAGAGTCGGAGTGCCGCGGAGAGGACGTAACAAAAATCAGTGAAATTCTTGATTATATAACCCCCGAAGACCTTCTTTAAAAAAAAGCGCACCCCCAACATGGGAGTGCGCCGGACGGAAGGATGGATTGTCGTTAAAGGACAACCGTGGATTCATAGGGCTCTTCTTGCAGGTCTCCGGTGTTAATTGTCATACAAATGGGATCTTCTAAAATTCCGACGGAATTGAAGGCATCAATGATTGACGTCAGTTGTAGAGTTTTTGCGTAGAACCATTTGCGATGCCCCTTATTGTAGTAGTTAACCTCACAAATGAATTTCGCATCGGAACCTGCGACTTTCGTATCGAAAGACAACCAAGTGTTATAAGTTCGGCTGTCGTAATTGAGGCTGAGATTGTTCAACGAACGCGACTGGGCCCCCACTTCCAAAGGAAGGGAGCCGCGGTCACCGGACTCAAGTTTATAATAACACTGAAAAACAATTGTCGACTTACCCAGTGTATCAATCCAATCATCTCTATAGAGAGTACGGTCCTCTGCTCGGAAACTAACGACACTTGATTTCGTGTCAATACTTTGTCCCTGCTTTGAAATTGTGAATTTTTCTGCATTCACTGGGTTGGTGGTGTAGCCGTTGTTGTTGGCTCCAAAATAATCTCCTGACAGTTCTGTACTATTGGCATAGGCAAATGTTCTATTGTAATAGGGGCGAGTCTGTTCTTGGTTGAGGCAATTTTCTTGATGCTCCCGATTGGGGTACTCATTCCCCTTAGGATCATTTGCCGTTTTTGCCACCGCCGAACCGGCAGTCCCTAGATGAATAAATATTGAGATTGATATGAGTAAAATAGTTTTGATTGTGAAAAAGTTTGATTGCATGCTCATTGCATCCTCCGTGTTATTTGTTTTTCACAGTCTAGAGGAAATCGAAGTGGTGATTGTTAGGGCTTTGTAAACAGTTTGTAAAATCTAAAAACAAACCTATTTCCCTAGCTTTTCTAAACACTTAAACAATTCACTTCAAAGTTTGCCCGATCTTTTTTTTAGGCCTCCCAGCACCCGACGGGTTGAAAACAAAGTCCTTTTGCCGGCCTTTTTCTTTGTAATATCTTTCACAGAGATTTAGTAAATTTGCCGTGCATCTCTGAAAGCCCTTTTCATAAAATGAGGATCCTATAGTTTCTGGGCCGGAGGTATCTATGAAAATCAGTCTTATTATCATCAGCTTGCTCATGTCCATGCAGGCCTTAGCTTTGGATTGCCAGATTCTTGTAATCACCGACCAAGAGACTTTAGAGAAGAATGTGGTCGCCCCAAAGGAAGGCCCCGGCCATGGTGCTCCTGAATTCACTGTGACGGGTCAGTATAATGAGGTCACAGCCATGGCCGACGGACAATGGTTAGGCATTCAGTGGAAACAAAACGATCAAATTATCGCAGAAACTTTGACCGTCCTTAGGGATCCCGCTGACCAACCGAGAACTTTATTGGTCTACAATCCCAATAATGTAGAGGAGCAGACTTCGATCAGTTGCCAAAAGAACTGAATTGGCAACGTCTGTTGATTTAGAGATTGCAAGCCCGCTTCTCCGTTTGATAGAAATCAACCGTGGAAGAACTGGACAAGAAAGTTAAAACTCACCTATTTATTTGCACCCGACAGCGGGACAAGAAGGCCTGTTGCTCGGAAAAAGGGGCCGAACAATTGGTCGCGGATCTCAAGTCATGGGTCAAGAAGAAGGACCTGAAAAAGAAGGTCAGTGTGTCAAAAAGCTCCTGTTTGGGTTATTGCAAAACCGGGATTACAGCGGTCTTTTACCCGCAAAATCAGTGGTTTCATCATCTCGAAGCCTCAGACGTCGAAAAGTTGCAAAAATTGCTTCTTGAATACGCAGAATAAAGCCATTTGAGAAACTTCCGCTCTTGCTCTCCTCCTAAAAATATGGATAATGGGCCCATTCCATGTTGGTATCGAGATGAAAAACACAAATAAATTTGCACTTTTAGGAACGTCAATTTGGCAAGGGCAGCCCAAGCCCGGTGTGGACCGCTCTTACGACTACCTTAAATTGGTCGGCTTTTGGGAAGAACTCAGCCAGTCCCACGATTTTATCAACATGGGGGCCCTCGACAAAGCTGAAATTGAACAGGTCTATAACAACCTTTTTCATAAAACCTTAGAGATCGTAAACAGTGGATATCGTCCATTGCTTTTAGGTGGCGACCACTCGCAAGCCTTTGCCAGCATCAGTGCTCTTTGCAATAAGTACCCCGATTTAAGAATTCTTTGGATTGATGCCCATGCCGACATGAACACGCCAGAAACCAGCCCGTCTGGAAACTCTCATGGCATGCCGTTGTCGGGGCTTTTAGGGTGGGTCGATAAAAACATCTGGGGTATGCCTTGGATGAATCAACTTTTAAAACCGGAACAAGTGATTCAAATCGGCATCAGAGATGTCGACGCTGGTGAGCTGAAGCTTTTAAAAGATCACGGTATCGAATACTACCCTCCCGAAGCCGTCCGAGAAAAAGGTATTACTGAGATCTTGCAGGATATTGCCAAACGTTGGCAGGACCACCCCATGCACTTGTCTTTTGATATTGATGGTCTTGATGATTCTCTAATTCCTGCTACCGGCACTCCGGTGGGCAACGGTCTGACTATGGAAGATGCCACCCAGATTATTCATCGTGGTCTTGATGATTTTAATTTGGTTTCGGCCGAAATTGTCGAGTTCAACCCGGATTTGGCAAAAAACGCCGAAGAGTTGCGAACCACAGAGACCAACGTCAAAAAACTCATTCAAATGATGTTAAAAGACTTCACAAAATAAAAAACCATCGCCCTAAGAACTCCATAAATTCCTAACCAAGAGGTCACCTCCCTGCAATCACCATGATCCCACCTGCAGGGCAAACTGTCGGCGAAGGCAAGAGTCCGTTCTTTATCATTACAAAAGTGTCAAAGGCTCAGAGGTCTTCTATTTCACATGCGAACGGGTCTCACGGCTTAAAGCCACGGGTGACCCGTACCCGAGTTATAAGTCTTGGTTAGTCAGCGGCTGTTAGTAATTTTTTAAAGAACTTTGGAATCTGGCTTTTCATATAATTGATATCATCGAAGATCGAAACAAAAGCTGGAAGAAACAAACTGGATAAAATTGAACCGATCAACATTCCCCACCCCAAAGACAAAGCAATGGGGACCACAAACGGATCCAAACCACCAATTCCGTAAGCTGTTGGCAAAATCCCACTGACTGTAGTCAGAGTTGTCAGAACGATGGGACGCAAGCGCTTTTTACCGGCGTCGATAATACTTCGACGTTGGCTGGCCCCCTCAAGGCGCTCAGACATGACAAAATCGACAAAAACAATGGCGTTGTTCACAATCACTCCCGCTAACGCCACAACACCCAACATTCCCATAAAACTTAAAGGCTCATCATGCAGAAACAAGGCCCAGGTGACAGAGACCGCGCCTATGGGAATAACTAAAATAATAATGATCGGCCAAACAAAACTTTGAAAGGTTAAGATCAGGAGGAAGTAAATAAGAATCAAAGCCAGATAAAAAGCCCGCTGCAAAGATTCTAAACTTTCTTGGGTGTCTTGATCCTCGCCGCCGAAATTCAGCGAAAGATTGGGAAAATTTTCTAGATACTGTTTTTCTTTAGCACGTATGGCGTTACTCACCTCGGTCGCCGAAGTGATCGAGACATCAACATCACCAGAGATCGTCACTTGGCGGCGATTGTTTTCGTGGTTGTAGGACTCAATACCTTTTTCTTTTTCAAACCGCGCCACCGACTTCAGTTTAATCAGTTGCCCCCGAGGATTGGCAATTTCCAGTTCTCCGATACCCGACTTGCCGCGCTTCTCCTTTTCCGGGAGCGACACTCGAACGTCAATTTCATCGTCCAATTCGCGGATGCTGGTGGCAACAATGCCTTCAAAGGCCGACATCACCGTCTGCCCAACGGTAGCGACCGATAAGCCCACTGAGGAGGCTTCATCACGATCGACACGAACAACCGTTTGATCCTTACCGGCTGAAAAATTATGGCTGATATCTTTGGTACCCTTCATTGCCTCAAGGTCTTTAACGATAATATCGACCAACTTCATAATATCTTCATAATTCTGGCCCTGAATGCCGACACTGATCGGGCTTCCCACAGGGGGACCTGGATTGATTCGGCCAAAGGTGACCTCAAGGTTTTCATTGTTTTCGACCTTGGAACGGAGGTCTTCAATGATCTCAGAGGCGATTCGATCGCGAGTGGGTTCTGGCGTTAAATACACCATGATTTGACCGTACTGACTCCCCCGCTCTCCGGGCTCGTCCTCCCGCTGCCGCAGCTCTCCGATTGTGGTCACAAAATTAAGAAGTTCACCCTCTGGAAGGTTGTTCACCAAAGTTTCAATGGGTTTCATCAACTCTTTGGTTTGCTCTAAACTGGTTCCAATCGGAGCTTTGGCTTGAATACGAAACTGATCGATACCTTCCGGTGGGAACAGGACGATACGCATGTTGGTTGCCACATTGAAGATCGAACCAATAATCAAAACGAAGAAAAGGCCAAGCATCAGCCACCGCATTTTGGCAGAAAAATGCAGGAAGGTGCCATAGGCATCCAAAATCCTTTGCCACCCTCGATCGAAAGCCGCTTTAAAACCGCGATCTTTCTTCTCCAGGTGCTTCAGCTTGATCCAACGGCCAATGTGATAGGGTAAAATGAAATAACACTCCAGAAGACTTATCAATAGAGCGCATATCACTCCCAAAGGAATAAAGCTCACGAACTTTCCAAAAATTCCGCTCATGATCACCATGGGAAAAAACGCCAAAACCGTTGTCATGACCGAGGCAAACACGGCCTTCCAAATCTTTTGGGTGCCTTTGATGGCGCCGGTCATCGGGTCGTCGCCTTCTTCCATTTGCCGTACGGCGTTTTCAGTCACCACCACGGCATCATCGACAAGCATTCCAACCACAATGATCAGACCCATCATGGTGATGAGATTCAAGCTGATATCTTGCAAGTCAAAAAAGGTCATCGCCCCTAAAAACGAAAAGGGAATCCCGACGGCCGTGACTAAGGCGACTCGAAACGGCAGAAACAGGCTTAATACCAAAACAACCAGCACCAACCCGACAAGCAGGTTGTTGGATAGGACGCCCAAACGTCTTCGAATCAATTTTGAAAGATCGTTAACAAATTCAAAATGAAAGCCATCGACAAGCGAAGGGTTCAACTCGCCAGGGACTTTTCTTTTAATGGCATCGATCATATCAATGGCATCGGCATTTTCTTTTTTCGAGATCACCAAACGGATCGCATCGTGACCGTTGACACGATAGGTACGCTGGCTGTCTTTTAAGCTCATAAAAACTTTAGCCACATCACCCAGAACAATCGGCCGCCCCAGATCGTTGGCACGAATCACTGTTTCTTTGACATCCTCAATGGTTCGAAATTGTCCATCGGTGCGAATGATGACATCCTTTTCAATGCCTTTTTCCACCTTGGTGAAAGTCCCCCCTGGTATCGAGACGTTTTGCTGATCAAGGGCCCGAACCACTTCGAGAAGCGACAATTGGTAGCGGCGCAGTTGCTTGGCTGGAATTTCCACTCGAATCTCGTACTCTTGCTCGCCGCGAACATCCACCCGAGCCACTCCAGGAACCTTTTCAAGTTCCTCTTCGACATAGCGGGAAACCTCTTTCAATTCAAAACTGTCACTGCCACCCCAAACATTGACCTCAATAACAGGGAAAATTTTGGATTCCAACGCCTCAATGACCGGATCCTCGGCCTGCTCAGGCAAGTCTTTATAGCGATCCACCACCTCTTGAATGTCGGTCTTTGCTTCTTCTTGGGTGGTCTGGTCAGGATCAAGCTGAATAATTATTCCGCTGAGCCCTTCAAGAGAATTGGACATCATTTTCTTGATTCCATCGACCTCTTTGATCTCTTGTTCCAATGGATTGGTAATGAGTTTTTCAACCTCACTGGGGGCAGCTCCAGGGAACGCTGTATAGACGGTGACGATGTCATACTGCACATTGGGAAAGACTTCTTTTTTAATTGTGACCAGAGAATAAAGACCAATACCAATCACCAACACAGTCAAGAGCTCTGAAAACAGGCCCTGCCGGGCGAAAAAAGAAATCAAACCTTTCATTGCTTTACACCTTCAAACAGAGGTTCGATGGCTGGTGCGAGATTGCGATACATCTCACCGGAGTACTGTTGCACCTTCCACGCCAAAGATCGCACTTGCACCTTTTTTTGATGACGTCGAAATTGCCACGACCCCAAATCATTTTCTGAATCCACCAACGAGCCAACATCCAACCGTCCAAGATTGAAACGGCGCTCATTGCCTTTGACCCGCTTTTTTTGCTCAGAGACAATGGCATTAAAGCGTTTTTCATTTTCCCATTCCACTTTCAATTGCCGACAGGTGCTGCGCCACTCGGTTTTCAAATTATCGACAGCCATTTGCAAGCGGGCGGCTGTCTTCTCTTTGCTAATGTAGGTTTGAGCCTGTTTGGCTCGGGCTTCGGAATTGCTGAGAGCCCATTTCAATTGCAACCCTACATTCCAGGCTGGCCCTCGACCGATACCGTCTTCATCATTTCCCGCGAGAATATTTTGGAAATTTTGTGACGAATCGTTATCGATACTGTTACCTCGGTACCCGGCGACTAGATTCAGTTCCGGCAAACTCATATTCTCAGTGGCTCGGTAATCCTCGTCCAAGCCTTCAAGGTTCTTCTCTAGAGCGTGGATCTGGGCGGTTTTCACCGGCTCCTTATGACCACAGACCCGCAGGGCTAAAGGCACAGGATTATCGATGCTGGTGGGAATTTCCATGGGATCGACCGTTAAAAAGCTCTCTGGAAATCCTAAACTGATTGCCAAGGTTTCCCAACGATAGGCCAAATCATTTTCAACCGCCGAGAGGTTGGTCTTGGTTGATGCCAGTAGGGTTTCGATTTGAATCAAATCGGGCTTTTCAACAGCGCCTTTTTTTGCACGTCCTCCGAGCACTCGCACCAATCGACTTTGTCGAGCCACTTGTTCTTGGAGGTTTTTTACATTTTGTTGCAACAACCAAGCTGCATAAAATTGTTCTATAAAAGCCAAAGTGGTTTCTTCGAGAGACTGGCGCGCTTGCCATTGAATACTTTTACCACGCAGCTCTGCGGCCTCCATTTGGCGGCGAAAAGCATAACCAAAACTATTCTTCAAAAGACTTTGTCGAACCTGGATCTCGGCCGTTGCCTGTTTGTACTCGTTTAGAAAAGAGTTCCCAAAGGTTCCCAGATTGGCAAACTCCAGGTCATTCTGCTCCTGTAACCAGCGCAAAGATGTGGATGTCCCGGTTTGCCAATTTTTACTGACACCTAAACTCCACTGCGTCTGTTGAGCCCGTAGCGGCTGGAACGGATTGGTCTTCACCGACTGATCGTCAGCATAACTTAAGGAGCCGGTGAGAACTGTATCGGTCAGACTCCCCACCTGCAGCTCTTCGATTTCAGAACTGGCGTAATCGTATTTCAGCACCCGATAGGCTTGCGCTTTTTCGACGGCTGTTTTGATAACAAAAGGTAAGGTGAGAGTTTGCCCTGGAATTTGGTTGAGATAAGCCTGAGCATCGGGTGGTAAACTTCCGAAGCACGGGTGCGCAAACAAAACAACAATGAGACAACAAAGCTTTTTCATGGGCCCTGCGAGCGTACTGCAAGCTCTTTTCTGAAGTCAATATCAGGACTCCATTCATTTTTATGTCAATTTATGGATAGACAAAAAATAAAATAACAAGAATACTCGGTGCATGTCTTATCTCGCCGCCATTGATATCGGCTCCAATGCTATTCGCCTGGCTATCGCTCATAAACGCCGAGGAAAAATTCATATTTCCTATAAATCCCGTGAGCCGGTCCGCCTGGGAAGTTCCGTTTTTGCCACTGGAAAAATTGATGAACCCATTCTTAAGGATCTTAAAGTGGCCTTGAATCAGTTCCGCAACCAGTTGGAAAACCACAATGTGCTGAAATACCGTGCAATCGCTACCAGCGCCATGCGCGAGGCCAGTAACAGTGACGAGGTCGTTCAGGTTTTAAACCAAGAAACTGGCATCAATATCGAAGTGATCTCTGGTGAGGAAGAGGCCCGCCTGGTTTCAACCGCCATCTCTCAAAAAGTCGATTTGTCCCAAGGTAATCACCTTCTGATCGATATTGGCGGTGGCAGCATTGAATTGGTGGCTCTTGTCGACGGCAAAACTGTGAAAAAAGAGAGTTTTGTTTTGGGCATGGTACGGGTGCTTGAATTGCAAAAAAAACGTAAAGAAAAGTTGCTCAAATGGTTTCCACAGTACGTCAGTGATCAAGTGGCTGACTTCTTTAACGACCTGCCGCCGCTGCAGACCGCTGTCGGGACCGGTGGCAACATGGATCGCTTTATCAAGCTTAAGCCCCATGTCAGCAAAGACTCAGGCATGGACCTCAGTTACAAACAAATGCAATTGGTCTATGATCTTTTAGCAGCCGTAAGCTACGAAGAACGGATCAAAAAATTCTCTCTTAAGCCCGATCGTGCCGATGTCATTATTCCGGCAGCGATTGCGACCTTGGAGTTCATGAACATCGGTCAGTGCAACAAAATCTTGTTTCCACAGGTGGGAATTAAGGACGGTGTTCTTCAAGAACTTTCTTCAGGACTAGAAAACTGACAACGGGCTTGGGTCAGTCGCATCAGTTGATCTTGGGAACTGAAAGCTTCGCCCTGACTTTTGCGAAGCTGGTACTCCCCGGTACTCAACTGATCCCAAGCGTTGACCGGATCGTCGATACTAACTTGTAAAATTTCAAAAAGCTTTCGACATAAACTGCGGTCCTTCACTGGGGTGACCACCTCCACCCGACCATGCAGGTTTCGTCGCATCCAATCCGCCGAACCAATATAAAACTGACCATCGAGACAGTCTTCTTTACCATTTTGGAAAAAGAAAATACGTGAATGCTCCAAAAATCGCCCAAGGATCGAAATGACTTTAATATTTTCGCTTAAGCCTTTGACTCCCGGCCGCAAACAACAAAATCCGCGAACAATAAGGTCGATCTTAACGCCGGCCTGCGACGCCTTATACAGCTCTGCAATAATCTCACGATCTTCAAGCGAGTTGAATTTGGCGATTATTCGCGCTGGCTTTCCTTTTGTGGCATTTTTAATTTCTTTCTCAATGGCCGTTAAAAATCGTGCCTTCATGTTCATTGGCGCCACCAATAAACTTTTAAACTCGCGCTGAAACGAGCGGCCCGTCAGAAAATGAAACAGCTGCACCACGTCTTGCGTGATCTCTTTGTCGGCTGTCAGCAAACCGACATCGGTGTACAGACGAGCCGTGGAGCTGTTGTAGTTGCCAGTACCAATGTGGCTGTAGGCCGTAATCTCTTTGCCTTCTTTTCGCAACACCAGTGCTGTCTTACAGTGGGTTTTAAAACCAATCACGCCGTAGACCACATGAATTCCGGCTTTTTCCATTTGCTGAGCCCAAAAAATGTTGCGCTCTTCATCAAATCGGGCTTTCAGCTCAACCAAACAAACCACCTGCTTTCCCATTTCGGCAGCATGGATCAAGGATGAAATGATCGCACTTTTTTCGTTGGTGCGATACAGGGTCATTTTGATAGCCAAAACATTTTCATCTTCCGAGGCACTGCGAATGAACCGTTCCACTGACCCTGAAAAACTCTCATAGGGATGATGCACCAACTGGTCGTTCTGTTTAATTAAATCAAAAATGGGGGTCTGAGTGTCTTGAAACGGGGCCACCACTCGTGGGTCCCAAGGTTTGTATTTCAAATTCGGCAGTGGCAAATCGGTGATATCAAACAACGACGAATAGTCCAGCAGGCCAGGAACCTCATAAATATCACTGTCCGACAGTTCAAGTTCTTCTTTTAATAACTCCACCATCCAAGGGTCGGTGTTGGTTCCCACTTCAAGGCGTACCGCCTCGGCAAACCGCCGTTGACGAATCTCTTCGGTGATCATATCCAGCAAATCTTCAGCCCCGTCCTCGTCGCGCTCTAAGTCGGCGTTACGAGTGATTCGAAAAGGCATAACCTTTAAAATGTTCATGTCAGGAAACAGGTCTTCAAGATTGTGTGCCACCACCTGCAATAGAGATACGAAGGAGACCCCATCCCCTTCATCCCCCTCAACTTCCACCCAAGGTGGAAAAATTTTAGGAATTTTCACCCTCCCAAACATGATTTCACCACCGGATTTGTTTTCCAGCTTAATCGCCAATGACAAAGACAAATTCGAAATAAACGGAAACGGCAAGGCATTGTCGACCACAAGCGGTGTCAGAACAGGAAAAATATTGGAAATGTAAAAGTCACGCAAAGTGGTTTGCTGCTTTTTGTTCAGGTCTTTCCATTTTTTTAAATGAATATTGTGTTGAGCTAACTGCGGAATAATATTTTTCTTATAAAGTTGGGCCACCGCCTTCGATTCGGCGTCCAGGAACTCTCTAATTTTTAACAATTGCTCGTGGGCCGTCAGGCCATCATGGGAGCGCTTGGCCAAACCGTAGTCGACTTGGCGCTTTAAACCGCCAACCCTTTTCATAACAAACTCATCAAGATTTGAGCTATAAATCCCTAAAAACCGAAGTCGTTCGAGCAAAGGAGTGTCGGGGTTTTCTGCCTGATAGAGAACTCGCTTATTAAACTCAAGCCATTGAACTTCTCGGTTCAGGAAACGATCATAGTCCTTAGGCTGAGGCTGAGATTTTGCGCGTTTCTTTTTTGCCAATTAGTTGTCTCCATCGTTGCCGATACTCTCGACGGGACATCCCTCCATGGCTTCCACACAAAGTTCTTCTTCTTCGGGGCTTTCCGGTTGTTTGATCACAAAAGCGTGGCCGTCATCCTCATCAAGTGCAAAATGGTCGGGCGCTGTCAGGTTGCAGGCCGCACAGTCGATACAGGAACGGTCAACGTAATAGCGGCCGCCTATATTGTCTTCATATTTGTCATTGATGTCGGCCATAAGCTCCTATGCTCTTTCAACCAGCCATTGCTGGGCTTGTACACGTAGAAATTGATAAGCTCCAGCAAACACGACCATCCAGGCCATGGTGCTAATCAGAGTCGGCCAATAAAATAACAGACCGCCAACGTAACAAGTGGTCAGGCCGCTCATGTTCAAGGGTTGGCATTGGGGAGCCTGAAAAAACCAAACGCCAAAATTGGAAACTAAAAAGAAAAGAGTGGCTGAAATCGCCCCCGTTCCCGCAAAACTCACCACGTTTAAGAACCCTTTTTTGAGCTGAGGATACTTTTTCGTCAATGGAACTAAGGCCATTCCGCTGAGCGAGCAACCCAACAAGGCTGCGTAATTAAAAAGCATACCCTCATAAAATCCTAAGAAAAAGTCGGTCCCCAACCAAGCCAAAGCCGGCAGAGCGAAGCCAAGAGGATTTTTGCGGGCTAAAAAACCAGCAAACGCACAAATCGCCAGCGCCGGTCCCCAATTGGCCGAATGAGGCATCAATCGGCTGAAAAACAAGGCCGCAGCCAGCACCAATAAACTTATCAACAAAGGTTTTGTCTTCATAAGAATTCTCCCAAAATCCACAATTAACACAGCCCTTGAAACGCCACAAGTAAAGGGCGGAGATATTAAGAACTTATGTTGCTGAATGCTTCGCATCAAGACCCAACATATCAGGTGAAAGGGACTATGATCTTGGAAACAGGAACCTAGGGCTCACTCAATGATCAATTGGCTGGTATTTTCCACATTTGTACTCTCCATGGCGATGACAATTCTCGGGCTGTTGGTGGATTTGACTTATCAGGTCCGGGTGGCTCCGCAAATTGAATCTTTACACAAGCAGCAGAGAAACAACCTGCCAGGCTATCTAGAAGACAGTAAAAAATTTCATCAGCACACGGTTTTTCGCCCGAAGGTTCCAGCGCGTCAGGATTTTGCAAAACTTCTGACAAAAATCCAACGTGGTGATTTGCAAAAGCCATTGATTGACGAGAAAGTTAAAAAAACGATTTTTTCCATGGGCCCGAAGTGGCTTGATCAAAAACATAAGATTCCCCAACTGGAAACTGTTGAGCTATTGTTTTCTGAAATCGAAGACTATGACCACTGGTCTCTGCCCTTTGATCCCGACAACAACGTGGCCAGCGATTTGATTGTTGCCGACCAGATCTTTCTGGCTTGGACATTTCACTTTAAGCCGGTGGCTCTTCGTCAGGCCTTAGAAAAATCGCGGCAACTGAGTCAAATCCTGTTAAGCACCCAGGATCTGAATTTTAAGCGAGCCGGAATGTCTCTTCTTGAAAAAGAAAATGAACTCCTTGGATTTCTGAAAGCCCGTTATCGCAACTATCAGATTCTGTGGACACCGGTGAGCCAACAGGAGTTAAAAGCCTTTCGATACCACTTGCGACAAACGGCTCGTTACCTCAGCCCATTAGCCGAGCCGCAGCTTTTTACTAAGGTTTTTCTTTCGGAGTCGGTACCCATCGGGTTTTGCTCAATCGCCAAAGAAAAAATGCAAATGCTTCTTTGGTCGCAAAAATTTCTTGAACCTCGGTTCCCCCTGGAGCCGGACTTTTCACAGACCATAAAAAATATTGTGGGTCTGCAAGAGCAAGTCAAGCATCGCTGTCAAAACTGGGAGTCGCCGCCGACACCGGAAGTAACATGGTTCCAACACATCCCCTACTATCGACGGATTTATGGCACAAAAATGATGTTCCACGCCGAAAAGAAACGAAAGATATTATGAAAAAAAAATTCTTACATATTTGTTTATCTGAAAGCTGGGGCGGCCTTGAAATGGCGGTCAGCAAGTGGAACGAAATTCTACGTGAGCACGGTCATTACAATTTGAATATTTGCACCCCCGACTCACCCCTATCAGAAGATTTGAAAATGAAGGCGCTGCCGGTCAATGAATGGGTCAGTGCCCACTACTTTTCCCCCGACTTCACTTGGAAGCTTCGAAAATTGGTGCAGGAAAAAAACTTTGATTACGTCATGTTGCAAAACCTTCGTGACCTGTGGATTGTCTCACCGGCTCTTTACAAGACTCCCAACACGCAGTTGATTGGCTTTGCGCAAATGCTTTTAGGGGTTAAAAAGAAAGACCTGCTGCATCGCTTGGTTTACAGTCGCCTGGATCACTTACTCACACTGACTGACTGGCAAGTTCAAGCTTTGATGCCTTACCTTCCGGTTCCAGAACGCAAATACGATACAATTCCTAACTTTGTCGATACCCGCCATTTTCACCCCGCCCATCGAAGCGATAGCTTTCGCTATCAACAAGGTTTCAAGTCGGAAGATTTTGTAATTGGAGTGATCGGACGTATCGATGAGCAAAAAGGGCAACTGGAGCTAGTCAAAGCCTTTCACAAAATCGCCGACAAGTATCCGTCAGCGCATTTGATGATTGTTGGTGAACCGACTCGCGGCGAGCCCCAACAAGAGCAGTACTTTCAATTTATAAAAAATCAGATTGCCAAAGTAAAAAGAGAAAGTCGCATTCACTTTCGGGGCTTCCAAAAAGACACCCGCAAGCTTTTCGCCAACTTCGATTTATTTGTACTACCCTCTCACCAAGAGACTTTCGGCTTTGTGGTTGTTGAGGCTATGGCCAGCGGAACGCCGGTTTTAGGAACCAATGCCGGAGGTGTCCCTGAAATCTTGCAACATGGAGAGTGTGGCTTTTTATGTGAGCCCAAAAACTCCGCGGATCTTGCTGAAAAACTGGATTACATTTTGGCCAATACCGAAGAGCGACAAGCCACCCGCGACCGCGGCATGGCCAGAGCCCGCGAGTTTTATGATCGACAAGCGGTTTATGAACGCTTTATGAAAGTTCTTGAGGCGTCGAAATAAAATCCATGCCTTTAAGCTGAGCATGCCCAAGGCTGCGATCAGGCACCGGCAAGGTACTGACCATCGAAGACAGCGTCTGGATAAATGTCATCGACAGCTTGCTTAAGTCAATCACATGGCCTTGGTCCAAGAGCGGAATCACTGGTTGCTGTAGGCTCTGATAAGGCGAAAACGGGATCACGCCATCGTTGGGCCCCCAAGCCCGTAACTTCTCACGATCTCTCCATTCATTGTTACTAAGCGAGCTCTTCAAGCCCAAAAAGTGAACTGTTTTAATTTTATGATTGTGGATTTTGTTTTTAAAGTGATTTTGTTCGCAGGAAAAAGTGCGCTGCGAAGGAGTGGTGTTAAAAAACATACGAACTTTGTTAGAGCAGTCAAAGCGAGGAGACCCAAAAATCAATCCCGACAAGTTCATCCATCCCTTGATCGGAGTTAAGTCTGAGGCCTCACTTTTATCAAGCATCACACGCACAAATGCGGATCCAAAAGAAAAAGACACCAGCAAAACCTTGCGGTTCTGCCGCTTCTTTTCCAGAATCAGCTGGTGCAGTCTTTTCGCTCCATGAATCACCCGATCAGTATTCAACTGAGCCTGACTCACAAAAGAAAAACCAGCACTGGTGGCTAACCCCATTGACTGGCGCTTCATCTGCTGAATCACCGGCTGAGTCAGTGATCCTCGGGGCGGCAGAACTAAGAGAACATCGAAATCTCGATTCAAGCGATTGCTGTTTTCCTTGTGCAATTCAATTTCACGACGGAAGCGTTTGTAACGATTTTGATTACTGAAATAAATTTGCGCATACACCATAGCACCGGCCAGGCCGATGCGGTTTTTAACTCGAACAAAATCCTGGTCGGGATCAATATCGTAAGCCCGGCGCGCTTGATAATAGGCGTCCGTCGATTCTAACTCGCGATTTTTAAAAAACGATCCCAACATAAAAACCCCCGGAACAATTCGGTTCCAGGGGTATCATAGCTTTTTTTTTCAAATTTATCTGCACTCCAGGCGAGCAACCTCGACCTTGGTCCTATGAGGCTTTGTCTTTCTTCGCCTCTTGATCGCGTTTGTAAATCTGAGCTTTCAGATCGTTTTCACAAATTTCGACTTTCTCTCGGTACTCATCTTCACGCTTTTGTAAGGTCTTTTTATAACCTTTAAAACGATCGATGCGATCTTTTAAATACTCTTGCGAAACTCCGACCAATTTATCTTTGCTGTAGCCAACGTCAAATTCATCTTCTTTGTCAGTGATACGATCAATCGGCTCGGTCCACTTTAATTTACCGTTGCCGCCGTTGCGAGGATTGACGAGCTCGGCCCGACATTTCTTAAGAACGCCATAAAGACCTTGCGACCCGTATTTGCGGTTGCCGTAAACACGATCTTCAAGGCTGTACACATTGATGTGCAAACGTCGAAGTTCTTCGGCCATGTCGACTTTCTTTTGGTAGACCATGTCGCCATCTTTCACACCGATACTTTCTTCGTTATTGAGGGACTTTTCCTTCTCCATGGAGGTGTCAATTTCTTTGGCCTTATGGGGATTGGACGCACAATAACATAGGACCAGGGGTAACAATAAAAGACTTAGCATTCTCATAGGAAACTCCTTTTTTGAGCTCTTGCATTGTTTATTTACCCATGATTATAGCCCGGGAACAAGCGGCGTGGTTGTGCAGGCGAGTCAATGGTCCAAACCCTAAACCGAGTGGCTGAGACACCATCGTGTTAGCCAGCTGTGCAAAAAAAAGGCGTTATTCTCAAACTGATACGCCTGATTGGGCTCCTAGCTGGCAAAGTCTTTGCATGTATAGATAGGTAATGATGCCGGAGGGGGTATTAAAATGAAAACGACTAAGATTTTTCTAATTATTGTTTTGGCTTATTTCACATCTATCACTGCCAACGCTCGTGACGTTGATGAATCTCAACTTTTGTTGCGTGAGGCTATGATGAATTCCAACGCCGACTACAACAAGCACAAAAAGAAAATGAACCATGAAGAATTCGACCGGGCCGACGAATGGGGCGAACGAGACACCCAAGCTATCGTTATCGATGCCGCCGGTGCCAACATCGATGGCTTCACCGAGTTGAAAAAAGAAGTTGATCAAGATCGTGAAGTTTCATCTCATTACGACGATTCTTACGACGAGCAAATGCAGGACTGAAACTTTAAAGCCACAGGCTATACCAGTTTGATACAAAGCTTGTGAGCCAGCTTTAAATTCGAGAAAATAGGAGAATGGTAAGAACCTTTCTCCTTTTCTTTTTTAGCGTGATATTGATCTGCCCAGCGCAAGCTTACGACTTTAACAAATCGATCCGCGAAAAACAGCGCGCCAAAGATGCGAAACGCTGGAGCTTGAGCGAATGGCTCGATCAAAAAAGTCGAAACAAACAGATGGATGCATGGCTAGGATACAACCTTCCCAGTCCCTATGAATTTTATCTCAGCGTCGACACTTCGACGATCGAGCAAAGTGTTAACGTCAACAATCTTAGCAGTTCGCAAACCTATCGCAACTACCGCGCCGCCTTGGCGGCTTACGTCACCATGGTAGGCCTTTATGGTGAATACGAAACCTCAGATGAAGAACTTGAACAGTGGAAAGCCTTATTTCTGTTTCGAATTTGGGGAACCTCGGATCAGTCGACAAACTTTACCCTGCACTATGGGTTGATGAATCAAGACTTCAATGATGACCCCACGCAATTTCAAGTCGGGGGCGGGCGCCTCAGTCTTTACCTTATTAAAGCCTTCGGTCTCACCGGCTCTTACGACTATATTTTTGAAGCCGAATCGGAGTCTGGCATTGAACAAAATGGCTCTCGCTATGAAGCCGGTGCATTTATTGAATATGGGGCTTTCAGAATCTACGGATCATGGTATGAAGAAACCATGGAGTTGCTCAGCAATTCTGTAGAAAGTGAACGCGTTCGAAAAGGAGTTTTGTTTGGCGGTCGCTTGTACTTTTAATTAATACATAATGCGAGGAGCCTTTCCATGAAATTACTAAGCCGCGAAGACGTTCAAAAGATTGACCAAAAGGTGGTCGGACTCGGGCAGCCGCAAGCCGCTTTGATTGAAACTGTCGGCGCCAAGTTGAGCCAGTGGCTGCATCCTAAAATCTCCCAAGACAGTCGCGTCTTGGTGCTCATGGGGCCAGGGCACAATGGCGATGATGCCGCCGTCGTCCATCGCCGTTTAAAAAATCATGTGCAACAATTGGATGGTCTATCGATCGGCCCCACTCCGTCGTCATTTCTACATTCAGAAGAGACACTTTATAACTTGGAAAATTATCACACCTTGGACTTTAGCCAGTTCAATTGGATTATCGATGGATTGTTTGGCACCGGACTGTCACGCTCACTTGATTCAACCATTCAGAACCTGATACAGCGGATCAACAATTGCCAAGCCACCCGTGTCGCCATTGACATTCCCACTGGCCTTGATGCGAACACCGGTGCAATTCATGGTGCCGCTTTTAAAGCCGATCACACTCTGACTATCGCCAGCCCAAAACGGGGACTTTATCTACTCCCCGGTCGTACCTACGCCGGTGAGATCCATGTTATTGAAATTAATTCCCTGAACCAAGCAGTGGCCTCTGAGCAAATTAGCACTCATGCCCTTCCCCACTTTGACTTCATTGGTTTACAACCTAAAACAGATCAGCATAAATACAGTCGTGGCAAACTGACAGTCGCGATGTCGGCTGATTTCCCTGGTGCCAGCCTTATGGTGGCTTTGGCTGCACAAAAATCGGGGGCGGGTTACGTTCAGGTCCTCTGCCCCCAGAGCCTCCTGCAAAGTCTACAAATCAATTATCCTCACTTAGTTTTTCGTGGTTACAAAGATATTAAAAGTCTCTGTCAAAGTTTGGCAGACGACGACAGTCAATCAGTGGTGATCGGATCTGGGTGGAAGGAGATTCCTGAAGAGTTTCGATGGCCCGTTGATGATTCTAAAACATGGGTTTTTGATGGTGGCTTTTTAACCCCGAAAATTCTTAAACAGAGCAAAGACTTTGCCGCGCGGTGCGTACTAACACCTCACACCGGCGAGCTTAAACGGTTGCTCAACGACAAAATCGAAGGCAAGTGGCTACAGATGGAAGATTTGCTGAGACAATGGCCGGGTGTCCTAGTGGCTAAAGGTTACGACACAATTATCGCAGAGGG
Organism: Bdellovibrionales bacterium; assembly: GCA_964230555.1. Classification (GTDB taxonomy): domain Bacteria; phylum Bdellovibrionota; class Bdellovibrionia; order Bdellovibrionales; family JAGQZY01; genus JAGQZY01. Next base: position 21,775 of record CAXRIX010000084.1, on the reverse strand, counting down.
TAAAAATCGACGTTGGATCACCACTTGGAATTCTCGTTCACTGGCCACGGCAGGAAGTGGCGACATTCTGGCCGGAATTCTTGGTGCCTTTTTAGCCCAAGGCCTTTCTCCTCAGGAGGCCGCGTGCCAGGCCGTTGACGCCCACCGACGACTGGCAGTCAACCACCCCGTCTGCATTTCACCACAAACTCTAATAAACAGAATTGAAGTTGTTCTGAATGGACAGGAACCTGCCGGGCCTGACGAAACAACGTAGACAGTCCAGGCCCTCTGTGAGACCATGACGTCAATTATAACATCATGACAAGGAGATGTGGGATGGCGGTCTGGCATCAGCATTACCCCAAGGGGATTGAAGCAAAAATTGACGTTGAAAATTATGATTCAATTGTCGACCTTATTGCGACCAACGTGGAAAAATACACCGACAAAATAGCCTTTAGTAACATGGGTGTATCGATGACCTATCGAGAGGTGGATCGTCTGTCCAATGATTTCGCCAATTACTTGACTCATAAGTGTGGTCTTAAAAAAGGTGATCGTATTGCTTTGCAAATGCCCAATGTTCTGCAATTTCCAGTCGCCTTATTTGGAGCGATTAAAGCCGGTGTTATCGTCGTCAACACCAATCCACTTTACACTGAACGCGAGATGAAACATCAGTTTAAGGACTCAGGAGCTAAAGCCATAGTCATTCTGGCAAACTTTGCCAAACACCTGGAAAATATTATTGATGAAACTGATATCGAACATGTCATTATCACAGAAATCGGCGACTTATTTCCAAGCGTTAAGCGCTTTATTGTTAACAATGCGGTTAAGTATATTAAAAAAATGGTACCGTCTTATAACCTTCCAAAAGCAAAATCATTTTTAACTTGTATTGAAGAGGGCAAGCAATACGATTACAAGGCGGCGTCTTCGAAGCGAGAGGATATTGCGTTTTTGCAGTACACGGGCGGAACCACTGGGGTTGCCAAAGGGGCGATGCTCACCCACGGCAATATTATAGCCAACATGAATCAAATCTTTGCTTGGATGTCGCCAAAATTTGTCGAAGGCAAAGAGATCATCATTACTCCCCTCCCGCTTTATCACATTTTCTCATTGACCGTGAACTGCCTGGCTTTGATGTGTTACGGTGGACACAATGTTTTAATCACCAACCCAAGAGACATCCCGGACTTTATTAAAACTCTTAAAAAATATCCTTTTACTGTTCTGACTGGCGTCAACACTCTATTCAATGCCTTGTTAGCAAATAAAGACATTCAATCTGTTGACTTCTCTCACACCAAACTGAGTGTTGCCGGCGCCATGGCCTTGCAAGACAGTGTCGCCAAAAGATGGTTTGAAATCACCGGCACCAAAGTGATCGAAGGTTATGGACTGACTGAGGCCAGCCCTGTTCTCTGCTGCAATCCGGTGGACGATTCCGAACAACGCGGCACGATTGGTCTGCCGGTCCCCAATACCGAAATCAAGCTTGTCGACGAAGACGGCAACGAAGTCCCTGAGGGTGAACCGGGGGAACTTTGCGCGCGAGGGCCGCAAGTCATGAAAGGTTATTGGGAGCGCCCTGAGGAAACCGCCTCCACTTTGCGAGATGGCTGGCTGCACACCGGTGATATGGCCCAGATGTTGCCTGATGGATTTTTCAAAATTGTCGATCGCAAAAAAGATATGATTTTAGTCTCCGGCTTTAACGTCTACCCCAACGAGATTGAAGATGTTGTCGCGGCTCACCCGGCTGTTCACGAAGTGGCGGCCGTGGGAGTGCCGGATGAAAAATCAGGCGAGGCTGTGAAAATTTATGTTGTCAAAAAGGCAGAGGTCAGCGGCGAAGAGCTGCGAGCTTTTGCCAAGAAGAACCTGACCGCGTACAAGGTGCCTCGTTTTGTGGAGTTTCGCGAGGAACTGCCGAAATCCAATGTCGGTAAAATTTTACGACGAGAATTACGCGACTGATACTTTGGGGGGAGTCTGATCAAGACTCCTTTTCCATTGCCAAATAAACAAGAAACTAGACAATCCAGAGCCGCAAAAAATCATTGTAATAATAACGATTTGGTATCGAACAGCGACCAATGGATCGACACCGGAAAGAATTTGTCCGGTCATCAACCCGGGCAATGAGACCAGCCCAACAGCCATCAACATGTTGATATGAGGAATAAAGGCTGCGGTTAAGGCCTTTTTCATCGCCTTGTCGAGATCTCCCAACTGTAGTTCCGCTGAAAATCTCTCGGCCGCAAGACTCATAGTATTCATAGAATTGGCATAAACCATTCCGGCCAGTGGAATCAGTATGCGAACTTCGCTCCAGCCGCCACCTGGCAAAATCAGCAGCACGTTCCAAAATAACGCCGGACTGGCTCCTAACAATTGCGCGATCATGGCTTTCCAATACAGTGACCGACGCATTTCTTTGACCGATCGCAAACTGATCCACGAGGACAAGCCCATCATCACGATCAACAAAACCACGATGGTCAGAGAACTTTCTTTTGAAAATAAAAAAGTCAAAAAATAGCCGACAGCAATCAGTTGCAAAATCATTCGAAGGATCGCCACGACCAATTCTCGCCAATTCATTTGCATTTTAAAAAATAAGCCTGTCAGCAAAAACAGTGGTAGAAGTGACAGCATTAAATGGGTAAGGGGTATTTCGACAGCTTTCATAAACAAGCCTGTACCGAGAAAAACTGTCGTTGTCACCCGTTTGCGACCTTGGCAAAGGCAAGAAAAAATAAAACTAAAAAAAAATGCTCTTTTTCACTAAAAAGAGCATCTTATTGAGTCGCAATGAAAGGACTTTTTAAGCCGCCTGGTCACCGGACTTATTTAATAGGAAACGAAAGAATTTGACTTCGCTGACATCCAATTCTGGGTCGCAATCAGCCTTACAAATACTGGACTTGTCGTAGTTCAGCTTAACCTGCCCGCCCTCGACAAGAATTTCTTTACCAACGTTCATCATAACGTCTTTTTCCTCATCACAATCTTCACAGAAAAAAGGCACTTGCAGAGATAAAACCTCGTGCTTTTCCGGCAGAAATCCTTCAACCATGTTCATTTGCATGACAAGAGCTTTGGGGCAATTAACGAAAGTAAAGTTGGTACTTGGGTAATTGCCAAACCACATGATCCAGGCACGAATTCCCACGGAATTAATGGCGGATACATTTTGCAAATCGATGACAACATCGCTTGCCATATCTTTTATTTCTGGAAAACTGGCCTCTTCATCAATTTGGCCACAAAACTGGTAACATGGTTTTCCCATCATCTCGGCTTGTTTAACTTCGAACGACATATTAAGACTCCTTAGCCTCTATTATAATCAAACTTTTATTCATTTCAACGCGGTCCTCGTGATGAGCCGTTCTTGGCATCCAAACCAAGACCAACGTGCCTTTGCCTGGATCAACAGTGATGGCCATCCCCACGCCCAAAGTGTAGATTAGGTAGCTGCCTATTCCGGCCCCTATTCCCTCGTCTTTTTTAATGGCATTTTTAACCCCTTTATCGAAACAACGCTGCATATTGTTGAGCATTTGCTTTGGATCCAGAGTGCCAAAAAAGTCACGACAGTAAATCACCACGGTTTCATCGTTGGCATCAATTCCAAACCGCATCGACTTTGAATGGTCAGGTGCCGTTTTAGTAAAGTTGGTAAAAAGCTCATCAGCAATTAAAAAGATATCGTCGCGAACGCGTCGATATTTGCTGGATTTTAAAAACTGCTCCACTTGTGCTAAAAAATCCTTTTTGCTTGAATGACCAAAAAACTTTTGCTGAAACCGCATGCTGATATCTTCAGTGATTTCAATTAGACACTCACCAGGATTGTCTAAGAATTTATTAACATCATCTTTGATTTTTACTACGCGAAGCTCATCAAATCCATTGGTAACGACCTGAATGGGCGCATTAGAAACCGCCATATTGACAGCATCTCCAGGACGAATATCCGACCCCACAACAATCTTATCTCGCAAGGGACCATGGGCATCTTTCACATAGTCTTTTAAATAAACGACTTTTTTATCTTTACTCATTAGGCGGCCACCTTTTGCTTCTCAAATTCAACTACTACTAGCGTCACATCATCATCGAGCGGTGTCTCTTTTCTAAACTCATTCAGTTCACTGAATACACTATTCACAGTGGCGTCAACATTTTGCACGTTGATTTGCGCCAGAGATTTTAAAAATCTTCGTTCTCCCCAATTCTCCCCTTCAGGACTTTTGACATCAACAATTCCGTCGGTATAGAAAACAATTCGATCGCCCTCATCAACCTTCATTGTGTAGTTTGAATACTCTGAAGTTGGACTCTCTCCCAGTCGTGGATTGTTGATTTCCATTAACGGGTAATAGTCTCGACGCTTAGGCTTCCCTTCAACCTCGTGACTAAGAAAAAACGGCGGATCGTGTGAGGCATTTGAATAAGTTAAGGTGTTTTTATCTAAATCAAAACAGGCCAAAAAGAAAGTCATCATCATTTCACCTTTTGAGGTGGAATAAATCGCCTTATTGAGCATCGACAATGCATCGCCTGGTGTGATTTCGGGGATATCTTCAATCACTGATGCGACAGCGCGAGCCGCACTAGTCAAAAGAGCTGCTGGAACACCGTGCCCAGTGGCATCACCAATCCATAGATAAACTTTATTATCGACGTGACTGTAGTGCCACCAATCTCCTCCACACTCAGAGGCTGGTACAGAATCACCATAGATATTGAAAGGTCCAATTTTGGCATCATTTTTTGGAAACAAAGTGTCTTGTACGGTTTGAGCCGTTTGCAGCTCAGCTTCCATTCGCGCATTTTCAGCGGTCTTGTCCAGCAATCGCGAGACTTCTTCGGTCATTTTATTAAAACTCTTGGCCAACACACCAATCTCGTCACCGGATTTTTCTTCTACCCGCACTGTAAAATCACCGTCCATCACTTTACTTGTGGCCTCCGCCAATCCCCGCAACGCGCTGGTGAGAGTGTTGGATGCAAAAACTCCAATGATGATAAGAAAACAAAGAATTAGAGCTGTAAACACCACTGATCTCTGCATAAGCTTACGAACCGCACTTAAGGCTTTTTCCTTATCGACCAGAGACACCACATAAAGGTGGGCTTTACCTACTTTTGAATAGGAGGTCAGGTAGGTCGTGTCTCCAAACTTCGCCTCTTTGGTACCCTCGTGGAATTTATTATTAAAAACATTGTTGTCTAGGTATTGGGGAAGAGTCTTATGCTCTAAATCACCTGCAACAAAACCGCGAAGAGAGTGAAACAATAAAGACTGATCACCATTACCTTTGCCAAACAGTGCAAAAAAATTGGCATTCTCAACCAGCAAAACACTAAGACCTTTAAAACTGGCCGAATCGGCTTTCGCGATAAGATAGAAATGCATCGGGTGATCTTTGGAGACTCCCACCGTAAAACCGGTGTACCATGTCTCTTGCATCAAAGTTTCCAGTCTTGATTTCTCATCAGCACTAAAATTCAGTCCTTTTGAAATACTAAATTCTTCGTTAAAAGACTTTCCATTCCAAGTGAAACTTTTGAAAGCTTTTAAATCGGCCTCCGAGGAAAAATATGTCCGACCATTGTTCGACATATTTCTGGAGGAAGGATCGAAGTTAGAATTAATGGCTTTTAAAGATTGAATATAACTATTCAGTTGCGAATCCACTGTCGACGCCTTGGCGCGAGTTGATGACAATGTTGAATCATAAACATAGGCCAACTTGTCATCTTCAAATAAGCTTGTCGCCATGACAACAATAAGGCTGATCGCCAGGATTGGCAGCGTCGACAGGACGATCAGAATCTTGTTTTTAATAGAAAGCGATTTCAAACTTAGTGTCATAGTGCTTTTTTCGGCACATCTCACAAAAAACTGACTTGATGATTTGGATTTCTTTTAAGAAATGGTCAAAGGTCTAGGAAATATATAGGCCAATACGCCGATTCTATAATTAAGGAGAAAAGGATTGAAAAGGACTCAGAACTTGGAAAAATCTGACAAGTGGATTGTGGGCCTAACGGCGCTCTGTGCACTCTTGCTATTTTCATGGCTGATGTACGATATTGCCTTTTACAATCCCCTCCTTGAAGGTCAAACTCCGATCGGAAAAATCTATGAGGCTCAGAACCGAGTGAAACGGAAGTTTAACCGTAGCCTAATATGGTACGCCGCCGAGTCGAACGAGACTGTCTACGAAAATGATTGGATTTTTACAGGCTCTCAATCAATAGCCAAGATCCGCCTTGATTCGGGGGGCGAAATTATCATCGAGCCAGACTCCCTCATTATATTGTCACGCAAAAACGGTGTTCTGCAGTTAGATCTCCAACATGGTCGCTTGATGGCGGATGTTAAAAGTAAAGATGTGCAGATTAATATAGTCAAAAATGGCAGTACTGAAAAAGTCGACACCAGCCAAGGTGTGATTCGTATCGCACAAGATGACGGCCCAAAAGACAAGCCTTTGATCGAAGACCTGAAGTTGGATGAAGATGCTGATGGTAAGGACGACGAAACACTAAGCGACCTTGCTGACCGAAAATACTATAAGCCCGAACCAGGTTACTCTGAGATGAAGGTGAATGGCCTATCTCTTAGTGAAAAAGATCAATTTGATTTTAAGCTCCTTAAGGGACAAAAAGCGACAGTCAGCCTTGACTGGCAAGATCCTTTTGAAAAATGGAAAAACTACGAAGCTCAAGTCACATTGGATCCAAGTTTCGAGAAACTGGTTTCGCAAAAAACCGACTCAAAACTTCAAATCGATTTTCAAGTCTCTGAATCTCAAAATTTATTCTGGCGAGTGCGTGGCTTTGACGAAAATGGTGAACCATCACGGTGGACAGAGGCTCAGCCCGTGCGAGTGAAGATCGAGTTTATGCAGAAATCCAAACCTGTAAGATTGGCTCGCAAAAAGCTTCTCTATCGACTTAACAAGAGTGAACTTGAGAAGGTAAAGCCAAATCGGACTTATGATATCGATAAGAAAAAACCGGTCAAAATTGAATGGGAACAGGATCAACAGGCGGCCGCCTATCGAGTCGAAATCTCAGACAAAGAGGATTTTTCGAACATTATCGAACAGAAAATTGTGAAAGATAACCAACTCGATTTGAAAAACATCAACCTTGGCAAAACCTTTTTCCGAGTGACACCTGAAACCAAAGATGGCGTTGCTATGGCGGAAGAAGCTGTCGGCGAAGTTCAAACTTATTTCCCCGCACCCTCAGCAGACTCTCTTAAAACTGTCGACAAAAAAGAATTTCAAGTCTTGCGATGGGACGCTGTCCCCTATGCCCAAGGTTATCAAGTAACCTACAAGACCGATAAAAATTCTGATAAAGAGACAGTGAAGTATGTCACCGACAATAAACTTCGCGTTGAAAACAAAACCGGTTATTTGCAGTGGAAAGTTCGAGTCATTGACCCAGAAACCAAAAAGCATATGAGCACGAACTCAAAAACTGTCGATTGGTACAATGCTGCTAAACGCTTAGCAAGCTTGCATGGCACCGGCCAAGCCGGACTCCTTTATCCAAAGATCACCCGTCCCGAGCCGCGCAAAACTTTTATCTCTGTTAACAACTCTCCACTGTTTATCGTCATGAGTTGGGAATATGGCAAAAACGTACCCGCCTATGAAGTCGAAGTTTCTAAAACCCCCGAGATGAATGATTTGGTTTATAAGAAACGTGTCGATCGCCAACGGGCTGTGATCAATCAGTCCTTCCGACCTGGTATCTATTTTATACGAGTCCGGGCCGTAGCCGAGGATGTCACTCAAGAGACGTGGTCCGAGGTGGAAGTCTTTCGTGTCATCAATCGGAAAGCCCGCTAACAGATTTCTGCATATATTTTAGGCACACGCTTTGAGTTTTTATTAGATTCCTTGCCTGACGCGCCACAAGCCCTGTGCCCTTTCTTGTTGGCCCTCTCCCCTTCTGATAGAACGTCACTTCTTCAATGGAGATTGTCACATGAGTCAAAAAGCTGTTTCTGCCAAATGGTGGGGTCTTCTTCCCCTCATTCTTGCTATTGCCTACTGCTTACCGCGCCTCCTCGTTAGCACTTTGGGAGCCGAAAATCCTTGGACCAGTTATTTTTACTTGTACGGATTCGGCGCTATTTACTCGGGACTCGGTTTGCTTTTGATTTTAAAATCAGGAGCCTGTCGCCTTGACCGTCCCCGTGACCGCTTTTGGTTTAGTATGCTGATCGCAGGCTTTTGCTACTTTGCTGGCCTTCATGCCCTGTGGATCTATCTGTCACTTTCAATCCCGTACTTAGGAGGTCAGTAATGGAAGGCATGGGGATTGATCTCACTTTCAACTCGAAAGTGGCTATTGGAATTGTCGCCGTTCTCTATATTGCCGTGATCACCGCTTTTGGTGGATATTTTGCGCGCTTTAATAAAAATATTAATGATTTCTTTTATTCCGGAAATCGATTTTCTTGGTGGTTGCCAGCCGCCAGTATGGTGGCGACCGGTATCGGGTCGTACAGTTACCTGAAATACTCAGAACAGGGCTACAACACTGGTATGAGCTCAACCATGACCTATCTTAACGACTGGTTTTTAGCTCCGTTTTTCTTCTTTGGTTGGTTGCCAATTATCTACTTCGCGCGGATTAAGTCGGTTCCTGAGTATTTTGAAAGACGTTTCAATTCTGCCGCCCGCTACATTTCGCTAACGATTATTTTAGCCTACATGTTCTTCTATATTGGTTACAATCTTTACACCATCGGTGTCGCCATGGAGGGAATGTTCCAGGTCTCGCAACTTTATTCGGTTCCGATTCTTGCTTTGTTTCTTGGCGCCTACGTAACATTTGGTGGCCAGACGGCGGTTATCTTCACCGATCTGTTTCAAGGAATCATGCTCTATATCGCTGGGGGAATTGCCATTTTTGCCGGGATTTATGCTCTTGGCGGTTTTGATGAGTGGTGGTCGTTTCTTCCCGTCTCGCACCGATTGCCTTTTGTTCATTTAAACGAAAATCCAAAATTCAGCTCGGCGGGACTGTTTTGGGGAGAAGCCTTGGCCGGGAGTATCGCCTTTACGTTTATGAACCAAGGTTTTTTAATGCGTTATCTAACCATCAAAAGTGTTGATGATGGTCGTAAGGCCGCCTTCTTTAACGTTATGGTCACACTGCCTGTGTCGGCTATTATCGTCGGAGCCATTGGGTGGATTGGAAAATCGTTGGTCATGAAGCAAACCGCTTTGGGTGGCGCATTAACAGGTTACGAATTTGTTCACATTGAAAACACTTTCCACACCTTTATTGTCGTCTGCTGGGCGACCGTAAAGCACAACCCTTGGGTTTTTGGCTTTATTGTCGCAGCTTTGATGGCTGCTTTGATGTCGACCATTGATACCTTAATCAATGCCTGTGCAGCGATTGGGATTTATGATCTCTACAAACCATTGGTGAAGCCAGAGGCCTCTGATGAACACTATTTAAAAGCGGCGCGCTGGGCTTCGATAATCACAACAGTCATTGGAACTGTATTGGTGATTTGGTTTAACACACAAAAAGACAGCCTTATGAATATTCACTACAAAGGTATCATGACGATTATTCCCGCCATCGTCACAACCATTTTTATGGGAGCTTTTTGGAAACGTTTCAACTCCTATGCGGCCTGTACGTCGATGATTGTGGGCAGCTTGATTACTGTCACCACTGTCTGGTATCCGCAGTGGATTGCACCGTTGTCCCGTTTTGTATTGGGCCCCGAGGCCAATGACTATATATACTTTCGCGCCCTCTTTGGGATGTCGACAACGGCTGTTATTGGATTCGCAGTAACCATGCTCACCAGTGGCAAGAAATTTAAGGACGTCACCGGCCTAACCATCGGCACCCTTGATGAAGCCATGATTTCATACAAAGAGGGTGGCATTCCTAATCATGAACGAGGCAAAAAAGTGAAAGGTTTAGTCGCTAAGATCGATGAAAGTATCGAAACGGATTGGATTTATTTATCTCCTGCTGCCATGGAAACTTTGAAGGCCAAAGATGGTGATATTATTTATATGAGTGATTCCCGCTGGTGGCTGGGTGGATTGCGGTCCCATCATGTAAAAGTGAAGACAAGAACCAGTCTTAATGATTCTGAAATTGCTATGTCGACCCCGACATTCAATGAGGCTTATTTGTTGGACGGAAATCCACTTATTGCTGAAAAGATTTTTTAAGCGACAATTCGGCTAACAAAAAGATCTCGTGCCGTTCGAAGTTGCTTGAGCTCTTCCTCGCTAAGATCTTTTTGGCCATATTCTGCTTTACAAAAGCATTCCGTAATCGGCTTTACAGCCTCTTCGAAACCAATAAACTCTTGTTGAACCTGCCATTGGAAATCAGTAGCCGGGCACCACGGACTTTTAGGGAAATCGGCCATCGCCATAGTTTCAAGAAAAAATCGATAGGTCAGCCGCACCTCTTGATCCGGGCTTAGGCGAGACTGCCTTAAAACATTCACTTTCCGGTGAATGTTTTGTGTCTTCTCATCAGAAAGTCCAACCTGTTTGACAATGGTTTCATTGACTTTGTATTTTCTAAAATGCCGAGACAGCCGATAAATAAAAAACCCTGAAATAAAAACCAATACTATTTTTAAAAGACCGACGAGATGCTTGAAAATCTGATCGATTTTCATTTTCCATTCCCTAATGCGCCTTTTTTTCAATAAAGCTTTGTCCTTGCTCTCCGACTCAATCCTCTCAGAGGAATGATTGGTTCGGTCGTCGGCTCTGATCTTTTGAATCCTTTCCGAAATCATATCCTGACGGTTGGGGTTGGGGCGCCCTGTGTGTTCAGCCTTCATCTTGCCTCTAGAGGTCCCCGACGAAATTTTTGATGCCAATTCAGAGGAAGCAGCGGCATCAATACCCTTCGACCGACGAGACTCCCCACCGGATGTCGATCTTTCACCGTCGTTAACGCCCATAGTTGGCTTGGCCTTAGCGGCGCCCTCCCCTACCGGAACGAAGTCTTGACCTAAATCAGAACCAGAGCCCTGAACAAAGCCCAACTCCTGATCCGAAGTTGAAGCCCTATTCTTATGGCTCGGTTTAGATCTTGCACCGTCGCCTTCAAGAGAGACTTGATTTTCTGCTCGCCTCTTAGCAAGAGAAGGAAGGGACTCTTCGTTGATTTGATTAGACGGAGCATCACTGGGCTCGACGCCTGCTGTGTCGGTGGGACCAGGACCATCAGAAGAACCCGATGTCTGGGATTCGGAGAAAGAGCTTTCTTGAAAAGCCACCTCTCGATCCTTTGTTGAAGACGATTGTAGAATTTTTTGCAACTCGGCTATACTCAGTTGAAGATTTTTATTTTTTAAATCCCTTTGCAGAGCCTTTAAATCAACATTCTGACCTTTTTCTAATTTCAATTCTCGAATCTGTCGTTTTGATCTTTCCATGGCTTGTTGAACTTGCTTCCTTTCTAAATCGACAAATTTTGACTGCTTTTTTTTGAAGTCAGAATTTAATTTATTAAAAAGCTCTTTGTCTTTTTTCAGTTTGTCTTCAATTTTCTGAACTTTTTTTAAATTCTGAGCGCCAGCAAGCTCTCGCACAAGGTCTTCGACACCTTTAGGCAAACCTGGTGACGGTTTAGCCAACCGACCCTTTTTTTCATTTTTTGCCTGGGCCCGCGAGGGTGACTGTGTATTTTCAAGGCCGGCAGGTACTTTCTGCTGACTTTCTTTTTCAATTTGCCGAGAAATATACTCCTCGATCTTACGATTGGCGTATTCCTCTATTCTTTTTTGAAGCCGATCTGTTACTGATCTTATTGGCGGTTGAGTTTGTGACGCAAAATATTCAACCATGTGAAAGACAAGAAAACTACATGTGACAAACAGGCAGGTGATATTTAGCGCATTGTGCAAATGACTTGAAAATAAAGGCTGATGCCGTTTTTCAGAATCCTGTCCCAGACCATGACATAAAAATCGAAACAACGAAAGGCTGGCAAAAAAGACAACTGCGTAGGGAATGTAGATCCACGGCGAAGAGTCATTGGACTGCAAGAACGCCAACACAACAATTAAAAAGCTTATCGCTTGAGCTAACAGAAAATGGGAAAACTGATAACTATTCAGAAACACCCAAGAGGCTAAGAACCCAAGAATCAAGCCGGCACTCAGTGGCAGATTAAGGCGTGGGAAAATAATAGCCGTACAAAATAAAGTCCACCCACTAAAAGCCAAATACTTTAGGGCCCGAACTTTCCAAGAGCCAAGTTGATTAACGAGCTTGTGAATTTTGTGAAACGGATCCTTTTCACTACGAAAGCTCCCAAACAAGAAGATTTGCTTCCTTGCATGAGTGGTTTTCTTTAGCTCCTGGTCGACTGAAAACAGTCTAAAACCTATGATCCAGTCCCGAATCGCGATCATCACTATAAAGTTAACGGTGAGAAAACAAACCGACGGCAGGTGATAAAGTCCTTGATAGTGCCAGATCGCTAGACTCAAGTGACAAATTAATGTAGCAATAAAAGCAACATACACGCGACGACTCATATTTAAGCCCTTTGTTTCATATGTAAAAAGGACTCTTTGATCGGCACTGCGGCTTGCAACAGACTCACCTCGATATCGCGAACCTGCAATTCTCCCATCGTCGAAAAAATTTTATTAGCCACTGGAAAAAATATCTTCTGACTGAAATCAATCTTTTGATTGAATTCATCAATAAAACTGTGAATATCAAGAAATACAACAAAGACTTTCACATGACTTAGCCTCAATGCTTTCATGACCTTTAATAATGGCTCTTGAATGGCATCGACATAGGGTGTGATGTAGATCAGTGACATTCCCGATTCCACAGACCGAAAAATATCTGTGAAATGCGCCTCGGCCAATAGCCTATCAAAATGATTGTAAGGCGCATTAAAAATGTCTTGGTTGGCCAGTTTTATAGCCAAAGCCTCAAAAGAATTCTGCGAATCAGAAAGATCATACGACCACTCATTGGATTTATAATGAACAGAATTGCCCATTTCTAATTGTTGTGAAATGAGTGACAACGTCACATCGCGTGTCATCTCCCATGTCGATAACGATTTTTGCCCGATATGCAACGAAGGATGACTATTCACGGCCACCATCACCTCAGAGTTCACCATTCGATCAAACTCTTTCACCATAATTTCATTGTGCTTTGCCGAAATTCTCCAGGCAATGTGTTGCAGAGAATCTCCCTCAACAAATTCCCGAATGCCACGAAACTTGACGCTGTGGCCCCGTTCCGAAACTTCGTAGCGTCCATATAGACCTGATGTCTTCGACCCCTGAACGGCTAATTCTGGCAAAGGCTCAACTTTCGGAATCACCTCTAGGACATCAGCATTGTCTTCTTTGACTTCAAATGTGAAAACTCCAAAACAGTCGGAGGCCAAAAGAAGTGTGGGTCCAATACTTTTGGTTCCGCATCCCCCATCACAGATTTTTTTATAGGTTTTCTTTATCTTTGTTTTGGCTCGAAGTCCCTGCGGAAAATCAATTTCGACTTCTTCGTTTTCACTGGCGGAAAAACGATCGAAGACAGTAAAACAGGTGGACGTCGCCAAGGAACTATTGATAACAAAAAGTTCCACTAAGACTTCATCACCTTCCATGCATTTTTTAGTTTTAATTTTGCGCTCAACAAACAAATTGTGGGCGCTGGCCCGAGTGTGAAAATACAGAAATATCAACACTAGAAAAACGCTGATCCCGGCCGCTAAACAGACTTTTGAAGACACTCCCCCTATAATCAGCAACACCCCCACAAAGGTTAAGAGAGACAGGCTGTTCAACTTCGGACTATGGCGAAATAAAAAAGGGAAATTTCGAGTTTGTCGTTTACGCTCTCGCGAAACAAAAAACTGGGATCGCAAGGACGGAGCGACGACTTGTCTCACCAATCCACCGTCGGCACTTTTGCCGCCTGTTTGATCTCTTGCATAACGGTTTTCTGAGTCATGCCTGCTAATTTTGCCTCTGGGGTAAGAATTAGACGGTGGGAAATAACGTCATCAAGAAATCGATACACATGGGTTGGACGAACATGATCTAAGCCTTCAACAAGTGCGGCCGCTTGAGCCACTCTTGTTAAGGCAATAGAGGCCCGAGGACTGGCGCCCAATCTCAAATGGCTTGAATGACGGGTCAGATTCAGGACTTCAACTATATAGGAATAGACATCGTCGTTAACACTGACCATCGGTACCGTCTTTTTCAACTGCAACAAGGATTCTTTGCTAACCACAGGCTTTAAGTTTTCAATAGGATGACTCTGGTTTTGGTTTTTTAGCATTAAAACTTCATCTTTGGGTTGAGGGTAACCAAGACTCAGTCGCATCATAAATCGGTCCAATTGAGCTTCAGGCAAAGAATGAGTCCCCAGTTGATCGACAGGGTTTTGAGTTGCCAGAGTGAAAAATAAAGAGTCCAAGGCGTGGGTCTTACCTTCAATTGAGGTCTGACCTTCACTCATCGCTTCTAGCAATGCTGATTGGGTTCTTGGCGTCGCACGATTGATCTCATCCCCCAAAAGAACTGTGGTAAAGATGGGACCTGGATGAAACTCGAATTCGAACTTTTTCTGATTAAAAACCGAAGACCCTAAGATATCGGTGGGCAGAAGGTCTGGAGTGAACTGCACTCGATTCCAATCACAATGAGTGGAACCAGCGATCGCACGAGCCAGCATGGTTTTGCCTGTGCCAGGAACGTCTTCAAGAAGAATATGGCCGCCTGACAACCAGGCCAAAAGGATTTTGCGAATCACCTCGTCTTTGCCAACGATGACATCTTTGACGTTTTCAAAAACCTTTTCAAATACTGTTACGACCTCTTCCAAACATTCCCCCCAGGTGTTTATTAATCGGAAATTTTGTCAGGAAATTCAAACCGGCGGACACATTCAAGACCCCTTCACAATCGAATAGGTTTTCAACAATGTCTGCCCTTTTTTGTCACACCTCGACCTGGGTTCACCAAGCCCTTGAGATCAAGCTTCTAAACTGCTGTATTCACATGGTTTTTAAAGACGAAATTGTCTCATTTTGGCATACTTTGTGAACTTCCTTATATTCATGAAGCAAGCTCTCAAATCAACATTGCAATTTTTTCTTCTCATCACTCTTCTGATGGGATTTAACTTTCTCAGCTCCTGTGGACCTGACGCAAAGGAAGCCCGCATCGAAGACACCGAAGGTGGCTTAGAACTTCTTGAGCGAGAGTTTGGCGAATGTGAAGAAGTCACCGAAGACGACAACATCCCTCAGTACCTTCGTCGCGCCAGTGATTTTGAAAGACGCAGTCAAAACCAGAACGCTTATCCCCACGCCTACGCCAGCCTCGGTGAAATGTATCCGATGCGAGGAACCTTCAGGCAGAGCAAAGATGAAATTCTTGATATTGTTGATCGCTATATTTGGTCACAGGAACGTGGTGTGAAAAAGCTTCTCGACTATTTTGATATGGTTTTATTGTTGAATGTAGCCGCACGCGACAGTAATGATCCCGAAAACAGCTCGGCGCAAAGAATGCAGGTTCTGGTGCGCAACGGAAGTTCTAATAATATAGAGGATTGGGACCTTATACACACCTGGCCCATCTCTTCTGGAATTCCCTGTGGCAAAAAGATAGCCACCTTCACAGGTGTTTATAAATTCAATCCCGACCGTATATATAGACGATATTACTCTCAGCTTTTTGATGATGCTGACATGTTTGAAACTATGTTTCTTTATCACCAATATCAAAATGGAAATCCCACGGGCGTTGCCATTCATGGAACCTATGCCACCACCAGTTTGGGACGAAAAGATTCTGGCGGCTGTGTGCGATTGCACAGAGACAAGTCGCAATGCCTTTATGAAACCATCATGGGTGAACGCAGCTCACGCTGCCTTGACGGTGGTCATTTAAATTATTGGGGACGAGTTCCCAGTTTTATGCCTCGCTATGGCGAAGCCGACCCCGAGTACCTAGACACGAACGGACGACTTGAAGTGAATGGAATAAAAGTTTTAGTAGCAATTTTTAATGAAAAAGAAGACAGACTTTAGAAAAAAACCTTGAAGGAGGAAAAATGAATAACCTAATAAAGACCTTAGTGATCGGTCTTTTCCTTTTTGGCCTAGCCAATTGCGGTAGCGATGGCGGAGGCGGTGGCGGAGGCGGCTCCACTCCGGAAGCAGGCTTGGCAGGAAACGCCGATTCAATTACAATTGACGACGGACAGTCTGGCGGACCGGTTCAATGGTCAAGTAACTACGCCAATATCTATAACAATGTTTCACCCAATGGAAACTGTGTGGATGGACTGGCCCAGAGTGCTGATGATGCGACACTTGAAGTGGCCCTTACAGAAATGCGAGAGCTTTTAAACGCGGCAAGCGTACAAAGTGGAACTGGAGAAGGTTTTGCGTTTGCATCTTCATCGATGCCTACACTCACTATCGGATCAGGTTCTGATTCAGAGGTTTATTATTTGGTCGACCGTGAAGATATCCCTTCCGATGCAAAAACTCTCTCCAATGCTAGCGCAATTCTTGATTTCTACGACCAAGTTCTTAATGAGCTTAACAACAATGGTTACTACTACTGCCCAGGAAAAGGACACACTCTACCAGGAAACAGCAACGACTAATCTTTAAATCACGATTGTTTAAAAAGGGCTCCGATAGGAGCTCTTTTTTTTTGTAAATTCCACCTCTCTCAAAGGGATCACCCTCTATATATTTTTCTATTCCAAAACAAAACTAAGGAGCCGGTTGAAGTGAACTTCGACTTTCAGTGCCTTAGAATAGCCTTACTGACCCGAAAAACCTAATGGATTCCCCTATTTAAACCCAACCCTCAAGAGCATCTGCGCAACGACTGCGCACGACATAATACAATCTTATACAAGCAATTAATTTAATTCGGATTGAGGCTTACTCAGAAGCGAGCTACCAAATCACTATTCTTTTAAAAGGGGGGGGCTTATGGTTTCCAAGTTGTTTTTGTTTTTATTTGCACTGGGTTTTCAATCTCAATTGTTTGCAAATGTCGATTTTATCTCAGTCAAAGATGAGGCCTGGAGAGCTGAAACTTTAGAAACAATGGAATGGGTGAACTCTCAACTTCCAAGTGACTGGTCCCTTCCGAAGGACTTTCAAGTCGCCTATGTCCCGGGCACTGATCCTCGCTATTATCCTCTTTTTCGTTACAAGAAAGCCGATGGAACAATGGAATCGGTGGAAAAAGTTCTCGTTGTCGGCTCCGAGAATAAAGCCATTTTTATTCATGAGTACGCCCATCTGATTTTTGATCAGTGGCTCAGAGACACATCGGCTCCGTGGCAGTACTTTATTGTTTGGCAGTCGGAAAACTATGCGGATCTCGCGACCCAGCTTAAAAGCTATGAAAAATTGATTCCAAATCTTGAAAAAATCCACCAAGAATCACTAGACAAGCAGGCGGCTGGTGACGAATCCGAAATGCTGCAAAAAATGATTGAAAACACGAGTCGATCAGCCAACCTCTACAAGATCAAAGTTGAAAAAATAAAGGACGCTTTGCAACTTTCGGAGAACAGTCCCCACCCTCTCAACTCTCTCAATTCCTTTCAGGCTCTTCAGTCTTATAACGAACTGTTTGCTGACACCCTCGCGGCAGTCATCCTGGAGGACTGGCAGATTATGAAGCAGGCCACCGAAGAGCAACTGGCTGCACCCGATGCTCCGGAAATTATATTGCCACCAGCGACGAGCGAAGAAAGATCAACGGAAATTTACCTCACCTATCGTGACTTTCTTCCTGGTCTGAACGTCGAAAGCTATGCATTTAAAGACTGGGAATCCGACAGCGCCTATTGGCAGTTCGCACCGGTCCGCTCCGAGATTCGCGCCCTGCATGAAGAAGAGAAACTGCATCCGAGCCAAACCATCAGAGCCCTCGGCGTCGCCATCCGTAGTGTTTATGAAAAACTATTGATTCCTGAGCCGACTCTCATCGAAGCCAGTCTGGAAAAAAAGAATTTGGATCTAATCAATGCCTTTGAGGGATCCATTGTCGGGATCCAATGATTTTTTCCTGAATTGCCTAATTCTTTTACGAACAGAAGTTTTTTAAAAGTGTCGAACTTTTGAAGTGTCGCTAAACTATTGGACCGCCTGTACTTTTTATCGATATTTTAAAAGCGTCCTATAACGAAACAGGACTAAAGAACTTTTTAAGGCTTAAGTTGGTCAAGATTTATAGATGACCCTTGATTGCACCGATTTTGTACCATCGGAGGTTATCAATGCGTTTATTTAGCGGGCTTCTTTTAGTTTTAAGTTTGTTTCTATTTATAGGATGTGGTGGCGCAGGCGATGCGGCACAGCCAGCTAGCGACGACAGCAACACGTCAACAGGAACGGGAGGCGATGTGAATCCCACTCCCAACCCAACACCGGACCCGGATCCAGATCCTGATCCAGTTCCTGTACAGCCAGTGCCTGGTGATATTGTCGCAGCTTCTGAACCTGATCCCAACGCAACCTATCCGTCATTGGGGCAACCGATAGAGCCGAATCCAGATCCATTTGTGGAGCCGAACACTGATTATGAAAAGCCTATTATAGGAATCACGGCGCAACCCAATCCTTATATTGCTGGCAGCACCGGCACCATACAATTGCAGGCCGCTGACAACACCGGAGGTTCAGGACTTCGTGATATCGAATGCAGTATTGATGGAAGCGCTTACACCTCATGTCCTGAAACAGTCAATATGGATAACCTCAGCGAAGGACTGCATACGGTCACGGCCCGTGCTTTGGATTGGGACGATAATATGTCAACCGAAGTGTCCTATACTTTCTATGTCGACCAAACGCCGCCGACAGTGAGCATAGCCAATGCGCCCGTCGCAGCAACCAAAGATGTGTCGGCAGCCTTTGAGTTTCAAAGCGCCGATGGCGGCAGTGGAGTTTCTCATTACCGTTGTAAAATTGAAGATGGTTCCTACGCCAACTGTAATGATCAAGAGCTGTTGGAGAACCTTTCCGAAGGCCAACACACTCTAACTGTTCAAGCGGTGGATAATGTTGGCAATACATCGACACCACAAACCCATGATTGGGTGGTCGACCTTTCGCCACCCATTATCAACGTCGTCAAACAACCAACGTCTGTTGTTTATGTCGACGACCCAGACCCGATCTTGAATTTTGATGTGTCTGATGTTTACAGTCCTAACAATGTGTCTGTCGAGTGTAAGCTGAACGGCGTGGTTGTCGCTTGTGCGTCGGGTAATGATTATCCGACTCCCGCCAATCAGCCCGCTAGCTTCACATACGAAATCACAGCCACCGATGCTCTGGGCCACTCATCGACCCAAACCATCACCTGGCAAGCCGTTAACGAAGCCGAGAACCGCTCGACAAGTATAATGGTGGGAGACATTCGCCCCGTCGATATTTTATTTGTTGTCGACAACTCAGGTTCCATGTCGTTTGAACGCTCCAATCTTGCTGAGCGGATCGATGGCATGATTAACATCATTGATGGCCTGGATTGGCAAATCGCCGTTACCAGTACCGATGTGACAAGTACGGACAATAAATCAGATGGTAAATTCATCGAATTAATTGGTATGCCAGGGAACTACATCTTAGACTCCTCAATGGACCCTGCCACAGCTCAGTCTGTTTTTGGCGACACGGTACAAAACTTTGGTGGTGGTTCCGGTCGTGAGGAAGGTATCCATGCCTCAAGAAGAGTGATCGAACGCTACGTGGCTGGTAATGCTCAACACAGCAATTTTATTCGTAATGGTGCCGATCTGTCGATTGTGGTTTTGTCGGACGAAGATGAAAGCTCAAACGGACAAGACGTGCGCACCACTCCTCAGCAGTTTGTTAACCTCGTCAATAATACATTCAACAACCAGAAAAATATGGTTTTTCACAGTATTATCACCCGCCCCGGCGATTCCGCCTGTTTGAATGGTCAAGGGGCGTCCTATGGTAACACTTATGATGAGCTGTCTCGTCTGACCGGTTATGGTGAGCAAGGTGGCGCTATTATTGGTTCGGTTTGTAATCAAGATTACACCAGTCAGTTGGCCGACATTGGTCAGAGTGTTAAAGACTTACAGAACTCCATTAAGCTTGAGTGCGCACCATTTGACGCGAACATGGATGGAACTCCTGAGGTGACTGTTCTTTATCGCGCCGATGCTCAGCAAGCTTACTCTCCGTACAATGCACCGAAAACGATCTCCAATGATCGTGTGATCTTTAATGATCTGCTGCCTCCTGGAGACTATAAAGTCGATTACAAATGTAAAATCAATTAAGCAAAATTATTTTTTGCTTTGATTCACAACCCCCGCCTCCGACGGGGGTTTTTTATTGTCTCTTTTAAATATTATGTTACCTGCAGCAGTGACAATTCACTGATTTCCGACTAGCCTTTACAGGCATGAGCCGAAAAAACCAAACTTCCAACTGGAACCATTTTAACGACGATGATTTGTTGAATCTCCGTTTCTGTGATCTAAAATTAAAGATACAAGGCAGTCGTATCGAGCCTCTGGTCGAACAGCTTTATGATGAACTTGCAGAAAAAGGCCTTCGCTTTGAACCTCATATTTGGATTTCAGAAGACTGGTTTTCGGCTGATGGCATTCCAGGAATTGCCGTGCCTTTTTTTGTGGTCCATGAACGCCTAGCCCGTTTAGAACGTAAGCTAATTCTCGAAGTTGAAGGCTACAATCAAAGGGATTGTATGAAGCTTCTTCGCCACGAAGCCGGACACGCCATTGACAATGCCTTTCGCCTAAGGAAGTCGAGAAAACGACAGAATCTTTTTGGCCTATCCTCCACTCCCTACCCTGAGGCTTACTCCCCGAAAGCTTATTCACGGAAGTATGTGGTTCACCTCAATTCATGGTATGCGCAAAGCCACCCCGATGAGGATTGGGCGGAAACCTTTGCGGTCTGGCTCAACCCTAAATCCAATTGGCGAAAGCGCTATCGCAATTGGCCGGCTCTTAAAAAACTGCAACTTGTCGATCAGATGATGCAAGAAATAGAGGGGAAAAAGCCGCCTGTTCGAAAAAAAGAGAAGCCAGGACTGATTGATAAAAGTCGAAAGAAACTAAAAACCTATTACAATCATAAAAAAGAGTATTTAGGACTCGACGAACCGTTTTATCTGGACCCGCTCCTGGTGCGACTTTTCTCAACCGCTGCAGAATTCAAAAAAAACAAGCGGGCTGCCACTTTCATCCGACAAGAGCGAAAATTGATTGCCGGCATGGTGGCTCGATGGACCGGCCAGTACAAATACACCATCGACCTCATGCTGAGCGAGGTCATTCAAAGCTGCAAAGAAAAAAAACTGCATTTAACAAAATCCGAGAAAGAAACTCGCTTGGACCTTGTTGGAATGTTAACGGCTCAAACTCTGAATTACATCAGTTCTGGGCACCACACGATCGCGATGTGAACCATGAAAATAATTTTACTTGTCCACCCCGACCTGATCCCGCCCCCTGATGTCAAAGAAAACGAGATCAATTGGGATAAGATTGAATGGGCCACCGAGTATGATGTTCACAAAGCCTTGCTGGCGATGGGCCACGAGGTCGTTCTCCTGGGAGTCATGGAAGATCTGACGAAAATTCGAAAAGCCATTGATGAGATCAATCCACATATTGTCTTTAATCTTCTTGAGGAATTCAAAGGTGAAGCC
>CAXRIX010000083.1:0-25481 GCA_964230555.1 Bdellovibrionales bacterium | reverse complement strand
GATTGGAAGGTTGCTGAGGCGCCGTCAAAGTCACATTGTCTGGTTTGGGCTGAAGCGGCTCATTTAGGCTCTCATCTGACTCTAAGGCTTGCATTTCTTCCACCGCCTCTTCTTGCGGAATGCTAGTGACAGTCTCGTTTTGGGGCTGAACCGGCTTTTTGACAGACCGGTGTTCCTTAGTCGGCCAAAACGAAAAGAATGCGACAACGATCACGGCGACAATCAAAATATCTCGGGAACGAATTTCCATGACCTTTAACTTAGCGGATGACCTAATAAGACACAAGATTCTTAGACCTGGGCAGTCGTGTTAAGGAATTGAAAAAATATGTGAATTAAATAGCCACTTTCTCAGTTTGGTACAAAGCTTTCGTCCAGTTCGACCGATAGAATTTCATGAAGAGGGATTGCTTTAGTGTGCGTGTGTGCATCTCTTTAGTTTTATTATTGCTCTGCGGGTGTGGTCTTGAACAAGAGGTTGCAACCGATGTGAATCCCAGTGGTGGTGACCAAGCCAACCTTGAGGATGCTGTATTCATTCGAAAGGTCTCTGAAAACAACAAGGGTGTCCGAACTCAATGCCGACTCAATTCTATTTTAATTTCTGACAAAGAAGATATCGTTGTGTTTATTGAATTCGAAGGGGAAGAGATTCAAAGAAGTGTCTTCAAAAACTCGAAAGCGCCGATCAATTTTGGTTTCTTTAATCCTGGCACTGCCGGATATTTAATTTGTGTGATTCAATACGCCAATGCCGAATTCGAAAGTGATCCCCTATGGGTGGAGCCTCACTGACTACTCCTCTCCCCATCGAATAACTTTCGGCAGACTATAGTACAAGATTCGATGATAAAGGCCTCGCGGTAAAACTCTTCGCAACAGGCCAAAAATATGAGAGTCCCATGTTGCCGCTACTCGCAAAGGCGGATTTTTTTTCATAATCACTTTGTAGACCTTTTTTGCCACTTGCTCGGGAGTTGCAGGCGACCACTTCATCAGGCGTGCGATAAATGGGGCCATTGAATTGTAGTGATGAAAATACGGTGAGTTCTTATCGGTGATCGCTTTGTGACAATCTCTAGAATCTTTCACGTTCAAATAGGACTCTGAATGGATAAACCCGGGCTGCAGCAGAGTCACCCGAATCTTCCAAGGACGCACCTCATACCAAAGCGATTCCGAAGCCGCCTCTAAAGCAAACTTCGAGGCACTGTACACGGACATGGTCGGCATCGCCATCATCCCTGCCACCGAAGAAATATTGATGATATGACCACCACGTTTCGCCCGCATACTGGGAAGGATATGTTTTATCAAGGCCATTGGGGCTCGAAAATTAGTGTCCATTTGCTGAAAGCGCTCACCCTCACCCACATGCTCAACCACGGCACGCAACATATAACCTGCATTATTGACCAATACATCGACGCCCCCGAGCTTTTCACTAACCTCTTTAAGAACGCGATCGCGATCAATTTTTTTTAAAACATCCAAAGGACGAATCCAAAAATTTTCATTTTCTATAAGACCAAGTTTTGCAAAACGCTCCATTGAGGACTGTCGACAGGTGGCGACCACCACAAACTTGTCTTTTTTTAAAAGCAGTTGCGTAATAGCAAGACCCAGTCCTGTGCTGGCCCCGGTTATAAGAACAACTCGTCTTTTCCCTGTCATTTGAGTCCTCATCGACCAGTTTCCCACTCTCTGGCCATCCGTCTCAATATAACAGCAAGAATTGAGGCAGCAAACACAATTCAAGTGCGCTCAATTTTGCAGGAAAGTTAGCCGTTGCAAGCCTTGTCTTTTGTCTTTTTCTTGCTTCCACCACGAAAGGTGGTGCACACGTTTTCGACGCAGGCGTAAGTTTGGCCCCATCCCATACAGCCATCAAAACAGTCCTGAAAGGTGTCCTTGCGCTTTTCTAGCCATCCTTTATTGACCGCTCCAAACATACACGTGGGTTGGCAATCCGCATCGGATTGACAGCTGCGGTCTAAACTTTTTCGAAGTTTTTCGCGGTAAGCTTCATAGTCGGTCGCAGGACTGTCTGCGACATTGTTTTTTTGCGGAGTCGGCGGCTTGTCGCTCATCGCCAGTAAGGTTGAACTCATTGCTAGTGAAATCATCAAAAATAAAGCTCTCATGGATCGTGCTCCTTGTTAGTTTCTATGTCCTAACGGTTCAAAGATCTTTTTATTAGGAATTATTTAATGCAATTGGGTAGGATCCACTTCTTTTTTTACCAACTCTTCTTCGGTGGCCTCGCGCACTCGCAGAATTTTGATATCAAAACGCAATCCCAAACCAGCCAGTGGGTGATTGCCATCAATTAAAACTTTATCGTCCTTTAACTCTTTAACAATAACCGAGATCACTTGGCCGTTGGGGCCCTGAGTTTGAAATTTCATACCCAACTCAAGTTCTTTGTCCTGAGGAAAGTTCGACTGAGGTACCCATGTTTGCAAATCCGGTTGATGCAAACCAAAGGCGTCTCGAGCGTGCAGATTCACTTCGGTCTGAAATCCATAGGCCTGGCCCTTAAGTTTTTCTTCGACCTTTGGCAGCAAAACCCCCTGCCCGAACAAAAACTCAAGGGGGTCATCGACACTTCTTTCTTCAATAAGAATCGGCTGCTGGTTTTCACCGAGAGAAAATAATTGATACGAAATTGTTACGACTTTGTCTTTTCCTACAACCATGGGCATTCCTTTTTTTTCAACCTACCAAAATACACATTGAAAAACAGTATGATTTTTAAATTCCAGTGCCAGGATCGTGTGGTTTTATTTTGACAACCTATAGCCTACGCCGGGCTTCGACTCTGCGTCTGTTTCAGGAGCTGTAAATATTTTTTACGCTCAAGGTAAACTCCACCAAACTTTTCAAGCAAGGGGGTTACCATCTGGATATCCATCCAACTATGCCCAAGACTTTGCAGTTTTTCAGTCATCTGAACCAGGCAAACTTTTGAAGCTTCCGATTTTTTATGAAACATGCTTTCACCACTGAAAACACCGCGAATTAAAACGCCGTACAGTCCACCTACCAATTCGCCATCGTCCCAAGCTTCAACGCTCAAAGCTTTGCCTTGTTGATGCAACTGAACGTAGGACTGAATCATCTCGGCTGTGATCCAAGACCCAGTATTTCCATTGCGCGGTGCTTTCGCACAATTTTCCATGACCCTCTGAAAAGCAGTATTGTAAGTCATTGTAAAGGCTTGCTGACGAATTTTTCGCTGGGTGGATTTTGGCACCTTCAAATCTTTGAAAATTAACACACCTCTTTGTGGCGGTGAGAACCAAAGCAATGGATAATTTTTGTGAGGCCAAGGAAAGATTCCTTTACTGTAAGCCTCCTCAAGAGTTTCAGTGTTTAAATCTCCCCCCATGGCAACGATGCCGTCAGGGGTCGCGGTTTCCGGATCAGGAAACATCAAAATACTCCAAGACTTTGGCTTTGACGTCAACATCATCACGGGTCAGCTCGACCATTTCTAAAAGCTTCTGTTGCTGTGATTTTAAAAAGTTCTGATGACTTTCTTGATTTAAAAGGTGATCCGGAATTTCATCGACCAACTGCCACTCTCGATAATTGTGGAAGTTCTCTAAGACACCCCAACGATCAAACAGTTTAACCACCGTCTCAACCCGAAAATCGCGCTTGTGGTAAAACAGCATTTGCTCTCTCAGAAAGTCATAACCTTGGGCGTGCACTCTATCGATATTGTCTTCAATCAGTCGATAAACCTGGCGAATGAAGGAAGGGTCTGGATTGGCCCATTTGATGAAATCCATTTGAATCGAAATATCATCAGGGTCGTAGAGCAAAACACCACGAGCCGGTAAGCCATCACGGCCGGCCCTCCCCACTTCTTGGTAGTAGGCTTCGATACTTCCGGGAAGCTCCGCATGCACCACCATTCGAACATTGGATTTGTTGACTCCAAGTCCAAACGCCGGAGTCGCTAGAATCAATGGATCCGGCATTTTTTGGAAAAGCTTTTGATTGCGCTTGCGTGAATCGTTACGAAGTTGACCGTGGTAGATCAGATGATCAATATTGAGTTTGTCCAGTTCCTGAGAAAACTTCTTCAAGGTGTCGACCAAAGAAAAATAAACAATCTTAGCACCTGGGGTTTGATGGTGAAAAAAGATAAAGGCCCGCACCTTATCCTCAAGACCCACCATCTCTTTGACTTCCATTTCCAAATTCGGGCGATCAAAACCTGTATTAAAGACTTCAGTACCCACCGACAAACCCAGCTTATCCAGAATATCGATTTGGACTTTGCGAGTGGCTGTTGCCGTTAACGCCATCACCGGGGGATTTCCTAAGGCTTCGCGAATCTCTTCCATTCGCGTGTAATCGGGTCGAAAATCATGGCCCCATTCAGAAATACAATGGGCCTCATCAACCGCCATCAACGAAATTTTAAGACTCTTCAGGATATCGAGAAATTCTGACTTGCGGAACCGTTCTGGGGTGACGTAGACCAATTTCAAACGCCCGTTGGCCAAATCGGCGTAGGCTTTTTCACGTTGCGCTTTGGTCAATGACGAGTTGATGTAAGTGGCGTTCAATCCATGTTTGCGGGCGTCGTCAACTTGATCTTTCATGAGGGCAATCAGTGGTGAGATCACCATCACTACACCCTCCACCATTAATGAGGGCACTTGATAGCATAGACTTTTGCCTGAGCCCGTGGGCATAAGAACCAAGGCATTGTCTCCGGCCAAAGCTTTTTTTATCACCTCTTCTTGCAAGGGGCGAAAGGACTCATAGCCCCAGTGTTTTTGCAAAACGTCTTGGGGAGTCACTAAAAGCCCACCTTGTTCATCAAAATACCAATAACGATTATTTGAGGCAAAGTGACCAAGGGCAGAAAAAAGGCAATCTTCCAGCTTTTCGTGGTTTCCTTTAAGGCCAGAATCTCAGTGTAGTCTGTGGACACTCCGGCCATTAGAAATGTGAAAGCATTGCCGGGAGCTTTTGCCGTCACGACCAATTCTGAGGCCAAGGGAGCAGAGCCCTCGGAGCAAACTTCTAATATTGTCGCCGATACCAATGTCAGTAAAACGCCCACCGTATCCGGGCCAAAGTAAGCTTGAAAACTTTCAGGGCTGATCAGTTCTTTCACCGCTGCTGTTAAAATCACTCCAAAAAAGATCCAACGTAAAATCATCTTCGATTCGTGCAAACTGGATTTCAATGCGATCCCCACCAGTTCAAAAAAGCCTTTGTTTTGTGGAAAATTAAACCACGGCTCATTGGTTCCCGATTTAAAGTTTTCGCTATTCGGGTTGGGCGGCAGCACCTTCTTTTTTTCTAAAACTTCAAAAATAAAACCAGATAAGATCGCTATCACACAAGACAGCAAAATAAAGATTAAAGTCAGTGGCAATCCAATCAAACTCCACAGAATCAGTGTCATGGAAAAGGAGTTCCATGGCGACGCGACAAGAAACGCTACAACTTGGCCGAGGCTGGCCCCCCGTTCATAAAGCTTCATACCGACCAAAAGAATGCCATGACTGCAGAGATCCAATAGAACGCCGGCCAGGGTCGCGCGGGCGACCCCCGAAACGCCACCACTTCGCCCTAAAACCTGGTGAAATTTTGAGCGCGGGACAAAGTCCAAAATTCCCACAAAACCGATGGCAAAAATCAGGCCCCAGGACATCTTGATCATGAGGTCGGTGATTGTCCTACCAAAATTGACCAGTCCTACAAAGTAGGGGCTCGGGTCTTGATTCGGCAGGGTCAAAGAGCCCAGAACAAAACCACGAGCAAAATAGCCAAAATAGGCCAAGAAGATTCCGATAATGATGACCACGAGGCTGCCCCACAATAGGAAATCGGGACGCCCCGATGGCGGGTGGCAGGCGTGTTCTGAATGGCATTCCGAGGACTTATGCTGCATGGGACCATCATAATAGACGACTTCACCAGATTCACCTCTATTTTTTTTGCACTGCCCGTCATCTCGTGATAGTAAACACCCTTAAAAATTAACAATTTCAGCGACTTTCTAGCGGATGGGCGCCCATCTCCTAGGTCCTAAACAAACAAGGAAAAGAAGCTATGGCTAAGTGGGAACTGGAAAAAGTTCGTAATATTGGTATTTCTGCACACATTGACTCGGGAAAAACAACTCTCACCGAGCGGATTCTCTTCTACACCGGAAGAATTCACGCCATTCACGATGTGCGAGGTAAAGACGGTGTTGGAGCCAAAATGGACTCCATGGAGCTAGAGAGAGAGCGTGGAATCACGATCCAGTCAGCCGCCACCAACGTGTTTTGGGGTGACACCAACATTAACATCATCGACACCCCCGGACACGTGGACTTCACTGTTGAAGTGGAACGCGCTCTTCGCGTTCTAGATGGAGCGATCCTGGTTCTTTGCGGAACCTCGGGCGTTCAGTCGCAGTCGATCACCGTTGACCGCCAAATGAAGCGTTACAACGTTCCGCGCTTGGCCTTTATCAACAAATTGGACCGCGCCGGTGCCAACCCTTACCGTGTGACTCAGCAACTTCGTGAAAAATTGGCCCATAACGCCGTCATGATGCAAATTCCTATTGGAACTGAAGACGCTCACGAAGGTGTGGTGGATTTGATCACCATGAAGGCCTACCGCTTTGAAGGCGCCTCAGGGGAGAAAATCGTCGAATCTGAGATTCCTGACGACATGAAAGATGACGCCGCAAAATATCGAGAAGAGATGTTGGAAGCGGTTTCCATGTTTGACGACAAATTGATGGAAAAAGTCATGGAAGGTGAGGATGTTACTGAAGACGAGATCCACAGTGCCGTCCGCGCCGGCGTTCTAAGCCTTGATTTGACTCCCGTTTTTATGGGCTCCGCCTACAAGAACAAAGGTGTGCAGTTGTTACTAAACGCTGTGACTCGCTACCTTCCGAATCCAAAAGACATCGACAACGTTGCTCTTGATATCGACAAAGATGAAGAAGAAGTTCAATTGATCACCGATAACGACAAACCTCTTGTCGCCTTGGCGTTCAAGCTTGAGGATGGACGCTACGGTCAGCTGACTTACATGAGAATTTATCAAGGACAAATGGCCAAAGGTGATTTCATTTTTAACACCACCAACGACAAAAAAGTGAAGGTTCCTCGTGTTGTCAAAATGAACTCTGATGATATGCAAGATGTGGACGTGGCCTATGCCGGAGACATCGTTGCCCTTTTTGGTGTGGATTGCGCCTCTGGAGACACTTTCACCGATGGTAAAGTGAACTACGCCATGACATCAATGCACGTTCCGGATGCGGTTATCTCTCTGGCGGTCGCGCCTAAAGATAAATCGGACGCCAGTAACTTTTCAAAAGCTTTGCAAAAGTTTCGTAAAGAAGATCCAACTTTCCGCGTTCACCGCGATGAAGAGTCCAACGAGACCATCATCTCAGGAATGGGTGAACTTCACTTGGAAGTTTATGTTGAGCGTATGAAGCGCGAATTCAAATGCGAAGTTGTGACTGGTCAACCGCAAGTCGCCTACCGCGAGACCATTGGTGGCCCTGCTGATTACGACTACACTCACAAAAAACAAACCGGTGGTTCCGGACAGTTCGCCAAAGTTGTTGGTAAAATTCGTCCGATTCCTGCTGAAGAAGAAGAAAACTTTCGCTTTAATAACAACATTGTTGGTGGACGTATTCCAAAAGAATACATCCCGGCTTGTGAAAAAGGTTTTCAAGAGCAGTTGGCAAAAGGAACTCTTATTGGGTTCCCGATTGTTAACGTTGAGGTGGATTTGGATGACGGTGCTTACCATGATGTCGACTCTTCCGAGATGGCGTTTAAAATTTGTGCCATGGCAGCCATGCGCCAAGCTTACGAGCGCGCCAACCCAACAGCTCTTGAGCCGTTGATGAAAGTTGAAGTTTCTGCACCTGAGGAATTCCAAGGGTCAGTGATGGGACAAATTAACCAACGTCGTGGAATGATTGCTGGTACCACCACTCAAGAAGGTTTTGTTGTGGTAACGGCTGATGTTCCTCTAAGCGAAATGTTTGGTTACTCCAACGATCTTCGTTCAGCGACCCAAGGTAAGGGTGAGTTCACCATGGAATTTTCGAAGTACGCTCCGGTCCCACGTAACATTCAGGACGAGCTTGCTAAGAAGTATCAAGAGCAACGAGCTGCTGAGAGTAAGTCATGATTTTATCCGATGGCGGTTTACAAAAATTAATTGATGCGGGTGAGTTGGTCGTCGACCCTCTCACTCCTGAATCGATTCAACCCGCCTCGGTGGACTGTCGCCTGGGGAACCACTTTCTTGTGGTCGAACCCCTTGAGACCTCTGTTCTAACAATGTCCCAGGAAATTAAGTACAAAGAGGTGGTGGCCGATAAAATCACTCTGCCACCCCATACTTTCTTACTTGCAACGACCATGGAGTACATCAAACTTCCCGACAATATGGTGTCTTTTGTAGAAGGTCGTAGTTCGATTGGACGCATGGGACTTTTTATTCAAAATGCTGGTTGGGTTGATCCTGGTTTTGAAGGCAAGATCACCTTGGAACTTTACAACGCCAACAACTTCCCGATCGAATTGGAAGCCGGCCGCCGCATTTGCCAATTGGTTTTTGGAACCATGGATGCGACTGCCCTCAAACCTTACCGAGGAAAGTATCAAGGGCAAACCAAGTCGGTGGGATCTCAGGTTTACAAAGACTCTGAAAACCAAATTTAATCAAGGCTTGGAACCAAGTAATTGGCATCAGCGCCGATCATCTTGTTAGAGCCTCCTGTTTGACTTGAATATCCATAAATACGAACTTTCGAACCTTCGGTGATTTGAAATCGTTCTATATCAGCTCCTGAAATCACTTGTTCAAAATTATAACGACCGTTGGACTCGCAGGTGTTTCGGATCGAGTTCGAACTCGCCAAAGTCGCCTGCTTGTAGTACAGGCTGGCGCGAGAGTTCAGACCGTTTCGCAAAATATCCAACCGGTAATTCAAGGATTCCGACAAACCTTTTTCACACAGCCATCCGCGTACCACCAACTGGTTGGCATTGCGATCGTAGGTCACAGTTGTTACAGCTCCCATCATTTCATGTTCTTGAACCTGTTCGGGGATCACTGGCAAAGCGGCCGTTTGAATTAAATTTTTGAACTCGAAGTTCGGACCATTGACCAAAAATAAGCGCAACGCCCCTTCGGATAAAAGGCGGTTGGCATCGTCAATGTAGGCGCGCTGCTCGACAAAAAAGTTATGGGGTTCTTGGTTGCCACATCGTTGCTCAATATCAGGAGTCGACGGCAGCGTGGTATCAGCATAACGATTGGCGTTGCCACCACGGGTGAGTTCCGAAAGTATTTCAACTTTTGTTGTTCCACTCACTCCCACTTCACAAGCCCAACCGCGCACTTCGACCTTACTGGTGTTGGCGTTGAACTGAATAGAGGTGATGGCCCCAATTTTTTCGGTGACCGGTTCTGGAACAGGAGTGTTACGCTCGGCCTCCGTAATCACCGGTATCAAAAGGCCGTTCGGATTTGGCAATTCAACAGCTCCGTGGGAAATCAATCCTGAAGAAGACGTGTAATTACCACCTTGGCGATAGGCCCCATTGGCAAGCACTCTGAGCTTGCGCCCTTCCATGTTCCAAGTATCAATAGAACTGAGTCTAAAATAAGCCTTAAAACCGTGGTCAGTATTTGTTTTACAAACCTGTCGTGACAGATTGGAGCTGGGAAGATTGGCTTGATCGACAACGTCGGTGGTAATAAAACTTCCATCTTCGCGCTCTCCTGCAAGAGATACTTTCGCCGGTAATGGATCACCCACTTCACAGGCCCAACCGGAAACCTCAACTCTTTTTAGGTCGGTACGATAAACAACATCTTCAATGAGCCCTTCTACGACAGGAGCTGCATCAAGGGGTGGTAAAAAATCATAAGCCGACTCTGGAATCGCTGGAATCTTCAGTTGCCCCGAACGCTCCAGTTGAAAGTTACCGGTCCCGGTTGCGTCGATCTCTGCGATACCAACAGAGGCCATGATAGCCATTCCTTCCATGCGCAACTTTGCAATCTTAGCAAAAGGAATAAAATGGGCGAAATTAAAGTCCCCGACTCGTCCACAGGCTGTATGAACCTGATTCGGGCTTGGCAGACCCGCTTGGGTAGCAATGTCCGTGTAGTCTTCGTTCATTTTTGCATCATAGAAAATGGTGATCGTTGGTCGTCGCAAGTCATTGTACTGACAACCCCAGCCGCTAACTATGACAGCCTCATCGGCCTCACTGACTTCAACACTATCGATCGCCCCCATAAAAATTTTAGCGGCGCCCGGGTCCGAGACTGGGTTTTGAGGAGGTTCAGGAGTCGGTGTCACTGGAACATCCAAAGGGGGTTCACTCGCGGGCCCCCGTTGAACCAATTCCGCACTCAGGAGTTCGAAGTTCAAAGAATGACCGTTACTCACCTGCCGTTGCAAAGATGGCGTTTTTGTTGAATTTTGTAGAATAAAATCTTCGATTTCGCCAGGAGTGTAACCCTGCCCCGAATTGAGTTTCTGATAAATAAGTACAGCCGCTGCACCAGCAACTATTGGACTGGCCGCCGAAGTTCCACTGGCCGTAGCATAGGCGTTCTGCTTGTGGGCGCCGTGAATATTAACACCAGGAGCAGCGAGTTCTACCCAATTTGAACCAAAGTTACTAAACCGCGCTAAAGTCTCCGACGTTTCAAGAGCTCCGACCGAAATGTGCCCCCGTTGCTGATGGGCGTAACCAGCAGGAGAAATAAAGTAGCTATCACTCAATGGTAAGCTTGAGTTACCGGCCGCTGACACAACAACAATTCCGTTATCAATGGCATCTTGGATGGCCTTTTGCATGATGACACTTTCTTTCGCCGAACCCAAACTCATGTTGATAACATGAGCACCATTTTCAATGGCGTAGTAGATCCCATTGACGATATTGCTGCTGAGTCCACTGCCCTTATCACTCAAGACTTTAATAGGCATGATCTTTACACCTTGAGTAGCAACCCCCGCCATACCGACACCATTATCACTATTGGCGGCGACGATGGAAGAAACAAACGTCCCGTGGTTATGACCATCATTGGGATCGAAATCATTATTTGCAAAGTCGATCCCACGAAAGC
This sequence comes from Bdellovibrionales bacterium, assembly GCA_964230555.1. Lineage (GTDB taxonomy): Bacteria > Bdellovibrionota > Bdellovibrionia > Bdellovibrionales > JAGQZY01 > JAGQZY01. Next base: position 14,324 of record CAXRIX010000083.1, on the reverse strand, counting down.
CGCGTTGATCGCGCCATATCATTTGACGATCGAAATCCTCATGATCATCGTCAATTCCCGTGTCTAGAACAGCGACCACCACATCTTGCGAGTGAGCGACAGACTTCATGATTGTTTTTGCAAATTGCGCCTTAATATCTTTTAGATAGTTTTGCTTGCCGCTCTGATAATCGGGATCATTCACATAAGTTAAAGAAACATCATCGATCTCATTTTCCATGCGAAGGGCACAGCCGGTGGCATCCAGTTTTAAGGCTAAGTCCCGAAGGGAGATTTCTTCTTGTAACTCAAAAGAGTAAGCCACCTGCTTCTGTGCTAAAGAGCGCAAGTCGAATTCCTGGTTGGCTAAAACTTTAGAAAAATCGTCTTCAAGGGCGTCTTGCAAGCATTCATTATCTAGGAGGGCTGTCCACTTGGTACCCGAAGCCGCGATATATTTTTCAAACTGTGAATAATCACCGTCTTCGGCCGCCTTGCTGACTTTACTTAATGCGGAACTCTCAACTTTTTGAACCGCGCTTTTCTGTACAACCAGTTTTTCAGAAACCACAAGAAGGTCGGTTTGAGTTCTTGTGCTTTGAGAAAAATTTGAGCTGTTTTCTGTGGTTGACTGAAAGCCTCCACATCCTGTTAGTACCAATATTGATAATAATAAAGAAAATCGAAAAATATTAGAATTCGCCATGTTGCCCCCAACACAGCTTTAAATTGCAATCTTGAAACCAACTCAACTTTACCAAAACCACAGTTGAATGCAGTAACTGTATACAAGCCAACAGACTGATAATTAGATTGACGTTTCAAATCGAGGCAGCCCGATCCTCGACTGTTGGATTGGAGTATGGAATGGCAGGATCAAGTGACAAAAGAACCCTCTATTGCCAGCTTCTGTCGCTGCGCGAAACATGGACGGACGGGTCAATATTTCCACTATGAATGGCAAGTTATTAAAATTAGACCATAATCTTTGCAGCTCTGGGTTACGATTCGAATGTCAATCTGAGGGCCTCGGCGGCTGAAAAATCCACCTCACCATCCTTGTTTTAAGGCGCGTCCTAAGCCAAGATTGCTCTATGAATTTGCAGCCGACCCTACTTAGCTTGGCCCTAGTTTTATTCAACTGTTCTTGGGTGTTCGCTCAAAATAATTTTACCGCAACAGAACAATATGATTTCAGTGAGCTAGAAACTGGCTCCGACGAGTTCGGAAGCTATTCGATAGGACACAACCTTTCAACCAATGGCCGCACCTTAAAAAAAGGTCAAACCAGTATTGGCACTTTGTATTTAGCTCACGGGTTAACAGAAGAATGGTCGATCGGACTTTCACCTTTTGTGCTGCATTCCTTTGAAATGTTTAATTTGATGACCAGGATTGGATTGCCGATTTCAAAAACTCAACGCTTTAGTATCGACTTGGCTTATTTCAAAACTTTTGGCGGTCGCCAAGTTCGCAATCCCAGCGGCTATTGCTACCAAAACCCACAAACCCTAGAGGTGGTTTGCCCCGAGACTATTGGGTACACCGGTTTTGTCATGGAGGCAGCCAATGCAAAATTGACTTTCAGTCAACAGGTTCTCAGTGGCTATCGCCTCAACTCAACACTGAGTTATTTTTACTTTTGGGACGATCGCAGCCCATTTTCGTTTCGGATGGATCCGGCCAATCCCGATCCTTTCACTTTGAATCTAACAACATTGCACGAATTTCGAATCATGGATTCCCTCTTTCTCAACTACGAGGTCGGCCTTTGGGGGATGAATTATCAATACCCCTATTTTCACACCGGTCTAAGCTTAGGCATGCAAACCTTCAAGTGGCTGATCAGTTTTGGATTGAGCACCACCTACAGCTTCAGTTTCCCTGAAAGACGCTTTAAAAGCTTCCCAGCGGGCTACACCAGCCAGGCCTCCATTCATCCTGAATTTGAAATTCAGTACTTTTTCTAAGCCCTTGACCAGGCGCCCCACAAAGCTGTTTTTGCCTGCTTCCCAGGCCCGTTCTTGGTATTCTACGAATTCCTATGGATGAAGACCCCGAGCTTGTAACAAGTTCTTTTAAATTCCAAAAAACCAAAGCGAATAACAGAAAATGACCCTGTTATTTACCTACTTATTTTTAGCTGTTTTTATTTCTTTTACCTGCTCACTTCTTGAAGCTGTCATCCTTAGTGTGACCCCTAGCTTTGTAAGCAGCGAAGTCAAAGAGGGTAAAAAATACGCTATTATTCTTCAGAACCTCAAAGAGACCATTGATCGACCCTTGGCGGCCATTTTAACCTTAAACACCATTGCCCACACAGTGGGCGCCGCAGGAGTGGGTGCTGAGGTTAACAAAATATACGGTGATGATTTCGTGGCCATTGCCTCAGCGGGCCTGACTTTCGTGGTCCTCGTGTTTTCAGAAATTATTCCTAAAACTTTGGGGGCCTCAAACTGGAAGCGCTTTGCTCCGTTAACGGCTTACACCATCCGCCTGATGATTTGGGTGCTCTATCCCTTAGTTTTTCTGATGGAAAAAATTTCAGAGCTTGTCGGCGGCAAAGACAAAAACATATTCACTCGTGAGGAAATGATCGCCACCGCCGAAATTGGTGTCGGTCATGGAGCTTTGAAGAAAAAAGAATCCAACATTATCAAAAACCTTCTGATGCTGGATAACATTTTTGTTTACGACATCATGACACCTCGATCAGTACTGATGGCCCTACCCGCCAGTCAAACCATTGAAGAAGTAATCAATGATCATAAGCCCATCCGCTATTCACGGATTCCGGTGTTTGAAGAGAATATGGATAATATTGTCGGAATGGTGCATCGCTATCAGATTCTTGAAGCATCTAGCAATGATCAAGACACCAAAAAGCTTCGTGAGTTGATGACTGGTTTGCACTCCATTCCTGAAGATATTTCGGTTTCTGCCTGTCTTGATCAACTGATTCACCGTAATGATCACATCTTCTTGGTGGTGGATGACTATGGTTCGACCATGGGTATCGTGACCTTGGAAGACGCTATTGAAACTCTTTTGGGTGTTGAAATCATCGACGAATTCGATTCTGTTGCCGACCTTCGCGCCTATGCCTTGGAGCAATGGAAGAAGCGCAAACAAGCACGCAGCGGCACTTAAAAGGAGTCCTCTCCTATGAACGACCCAATGACTTTGTTTTATGTGACAGTTCCCCACACCGAGACGGGCACACAAATTGCCAAACACCTGTTGGAAAAAAAGTGGATTGCCTGTGCCAATATCCTTCCCGCCCATACAGCGGTTTATTCTTGGGATAATAAAATTCAAGAGGACTCTGAACATATTCTGATTTTGAAAACCCGAAAGCAGTGGGCTGACAAAGTCGAAGCCGAAGTCAGTCGACTGCACCCTTATGACTGCCCCTGTATTTTACAGTTTGAACCTTCCAGTGCCAATGCCCCTTTCCTTGAATGGATCAATCAGGAGACACCCTAGTCAGGCGCAAACCCCTTTTCAAAAAAAGTATTGCAAAGATCATGTCAGTTTCAGTGGTGAAGTCTATCAAGCAAAAAATAAAAAAGGCCCTTAACAAATGACTCCTAAAAAAAATCAGGGTTCAAATACCAAGGACCTCGATTGAGTTAAAAGGCGCAGATTATGGCCGCCCTTTTCGATCTTCAGTTTTACAGAGGAATTATCCCTGCTCGATCACGTCTTTAGCAACACAGGTGTTATTCCAATTGTTATCCAAAGGAGTGAGGTTGCGATATTGGGTTGGCGAATACTGATGGGGATTGGGATCGACATCAACACCAAGGATCACTTCGACTTTTTCTTCGGCAATGTTTTTATCGATAACGTTGGCAAGAAAACGGGTGATGTAATCACTTAAAGGTGCCACGTCGGATTCCCGCTGGTGCATGGGGGTTGCATTTTCGATATCAAAAACACACAAAACACCATTATTGATTTTCTGCTGACAGTCGGCGGTTGCACGATAAATTTTACTGGCGACAATCACATTAGCCCAAGCCTCTTCACCTTGTTTGCTGTAAACAAAATTCCAAACACTCACTGGGTTTTCTGGCTGATCATAGATAATTCCAAAACCTTGTGAGCCATAGCTTTTTTCGACCATGGGAGCACTGGTGTTGGTGCAGTCCACATAATTGGGGGCTGCAAAGGCGTAAGTACTTAATAAAACTGTTAAAACTGTTGTTAGGGTGGTTTTCATTGGTTTCTCCTTTGTTATATTGGTCCTGCATGGATAGCAGGCATTTTAACAACTGTTAAATAAATTTTATGTTTTGTAAAAATTTTGATAAAATACAAGGATGACTGAGTTTGAGTTACAATTTCTACCGCCAGGACCAAAAAGAGGAATCTTGTCCGCAGCCCTGAGTCTGGCTGTAGAACAAGGCCCTCTGGGGCTGAACCTAGCCTCCATTGCCCGTGAAGCTCAGATATCTCGCCCCAAGCTGGCCTACCATTACAACGACCTTGAGACCGTGTTTGCAGACCTGTGCGAGTGCTGGGCCCAATCTGGCCAGTCTGTCACTCTTATGCATTTAGAAGGTTTTTTCGGAGCTCCTGCGGAAAAATTAATTGCAGAGATAGTGGTAGCGACATTTCGATGGCGACAGCAGTGTCCGTTTTTTAGTTCCCTGACTTTAACACTGAACCAAGTGGCCCATCGTAATCCGAAGGTGGCTAAGATTATGGAGCTCACAACCGATAAAGGCTTAAGTCGAATCGAAGCTCTGGTCACCCAAATAAACCCGTCGGCGTCCTCACCTCGACTGGTGGCTCAAACAATTCATTTGAATTTAATTGGGGGCTTTCTTTACCATTTGAGCACCAGAAAAATGAGTGACCAAAAAATGATTAACTCGATTCAGAAATCCATCGCTTTGATTTTAAAAAATCAGTGAATAAAGTTTTCGTCCAACATGCGGACGAACCGCAAGGGTCGGTTACCATTTTCCAATTCAACGGTTGGAAACTTCTCTAAGAACGTTTCAACAGTGATTTCCAAAACAACTTTGCGACCACCATCGTAGGTCTCCACCTCTTGGGCTCCAAATCGCTTGTACAGACGAGCCCCGGCCCGATCCGAACGCAATACGATAATTCCTGTCTCCAACTGATGGACATTCAAATACTCGGAAACAAAGGGCAGCAAATCGACAATCGAAAATAATCGAGTGTTACTCGATGCCAGTCGAATCAATTCAATCTTTCCTGCGAACTCACCGGCCTCGTGTCGATAAAGTCCCCAACTCGCGACAATATCGCCATTCAGATTGCGGACGGTCCACACTGTAAGGTTATCTTCAATTCGAGCTTGATCTTCTTCACGCAGCTTGCGCACAAACTCCCGATCGAAGACTTCACGATTTTCAAACTCTTTTCTGTATTGTTCATAAACGAATTCAATCGAATCTTTGGTCAGATTTTCCGTGGTTTCCTTTTTTTGAGCTTCCCTCATAATTTCTCTCGGCATTGGGAACTCAAAATAGCGAACTTGATCATTCATGGAAATTCTTTGATCCCAGGCAAACCCCTTACCGTCCTCAAGCTGTCGCAAAAGAGACACGGTCCAGAGACTGTCTCTTACGGTCCATCCCACTGTTCTTCCCTCAAGCGGAAGATATCCAACTCGCATCAAATAATAATCAAGAAAAGGGTGAGATTTCTCGAAAATCTCACTACAAGAAAACTGCGCCCAACATGAGACCGCTGACAGAGAGAAAATGAGACTGAGAAGGGTTTTCATAACCGGATTATAGCCGAACCTTAGGACTCAGGCTTTTTCCTTCCTTGGCATTGAAGATTTTCTTAAGCTTTTGAAAGAATTATCATTTTTTCGAGAACTTGAGGTATTTTCACTTTGGACTCTTGTCCTTTATTTGCTAATAAAAGGCATGGATAAAGATTTAGCAAAAAGTGTATTCGACGTCGCTCACTTAACCGGTGAGTTCTTACTCCGATCCGGCAAAACCTCAACTGAGTACTTCGACAAGTATCAGTTTGAAGCCAGACCAGAAATTCTCAACAAACTGGCCGAAGCCTTGATTCCTCTTCTTCCAAAAAAGTTCGACCTATTGGGTGCCATGGAAATGGGTGGGATCCCCATCGCCACAGCTATTGCTTTAAAGACCGGAAAAGAAATGGTCTTTATTCGCAAAGAGGCGAAAGAGTATGGAACTTGCAAGTTCGCCGAGGGCCCGGAAATCAAAGGCCAATCCATTTGTTTGATTGAAGACGTCATCACCACCGGAGGTCAGGTGGTGATCAGTACGGGTATGCTGCGTGAGCAAGGAGCCCATGTGTCTGATGTTGTCGCAGTCATTGATCGCAGCCTCGGAGATCACTCAAAACTTGAAGGAGCCGACCTCAATCTCAAGGCTCTTTTCACAATGGATCAACTCAAAGACGCCGCCAAATAGCTATACAAGTGAATGGTACCAGCTAAAGATTAGAGGCTTGAATAGCCACCCAGCTCATGGCTAACGCTGAGAAAACAGTTGCCACCAGAAGTAACAAAAAGAACAAAGCGTTGATTTTGTTTCGAAAATTAATGGTCCACCCCCAACTGGGGCGAGATTTTGGAAGCCAACTGCGGGGATCCTCCGGGTTGACGTAAAACACTTTTAAAAACAAAAAAGGCTTCATCCCATCTCCTGCCGGCAAGCCTTCTTCACCTTTGATGTCTTTTCTTCCTTTTTTACCCAAAAAGTATACAAAACTTAAAAGTAGAAGCAGTGAAAATAAAAAAACAATCTCATAGTCTTGATAAGTCATACTTTAATTTACCGATCAAAAGTTTCTGCCACCAGTGTTGACTCACTTGCGCATAAACCATTTTGTGCCGACACTTTCTTTTTATATTGAAAGCCATCATTTTAGAACACTCTGTTTGTTTTTAAAAGAAGCGAGAGGAATTCGTAACCCTATCGAATGGACAAAGATTGAACCGAGGTCCTGGCCATTTTTCGATAAAAAAAAGAGGCTCAGAAGAGCCTCTTGTAAAAATCTTTGATTCTAATCACAATTGCTTATTTTTCAGCAACGATATAAGCGACCCAACTTTCGCAGTCTTCGCCCTTGGTAACGCGTTTAAACTCACCGTCACCTTCTCCGTCTTCATCGGTTCCTTCCCAGTAAACATGGACATTTTTAAATCCGGCCTCTAGAAGAATGTCTTTGATTTCTGGAATCGAGTACATGCGCCAGTCGTAAACAAAGGCTTTTTTAACCTTCTTTTGGCCTTTGACTTTAAAGTGAATAAAATAGGTGGCTTCGTTGGTCACCGGATCCCAAGAGTCTTGATCCCAGTAGTAACTAAAACCATCATGCTCGGTCTCTTCTTCGTTGGGTTCGTAACACTCTGAACCACCGAAGATATCAAGAATGAAGATCCCGTCATCCTTCAATGCTTTTAAGTTGTTAGCAAAATACTTTTTCAAGGTTTCTCGCTCTTTGAAAATAAAGTAGCTAAAGTTACAAGCGGCGATGATATCGGTGCTCGGCAACCCCTCATCCAAGACATTGCCCTCTGCAATATGAACCCGCTTCTGCTGATCTTCCAACAGCTCTGGCAAATAATTTTCTTTACCGTACTGAATGGGTTCAGGATCAAGATCGACGCCATAGGATTCAAAATGGGGATTGAGCTTCACCCACTCACAACTCAGTTTAAATGTTCCACAAAAATCTTCGCGAAAAGTCTTTGGCAATTTTCCTTTTAGCTCTTCATAGCTTTCACGGAAAAACTTTACATCGACATCAGCCGACTGCACCGACTGATTGTAATAATAGTATTTATCGAAATCTTTATTCTTTTTGCCTTTTTTACCCATCGATGTGTTCTCATGGGATTTCATTAAGTACGTCAAGTGCCGCCTCCATAATATCTTTATTTTGTGGAACTGTATTTTCCTCTAACTCTGCATAAAGTCCTATACCAGGAACGTTTTTTGCCGCCAAAACTTTTGGCTTGGCAAGAAGATCGTAAAAAAGATCTTGAGTGGCTCTGTAGGCCAGGTGCTCACCAAAGTTTGTCACTTCAGTGTCTTCGTTCACAAAAAGAACGCGCTTGGTTTTCTTCACCGAGGCTTTGACCATCGGCCAATCGTAAGGGTAAAGCGAACGCAAATCGATCACTTCGATTTCAATCCCTTTATCTTTTTTCAACTGATCGGCGACTTGATTGGCCATTAAGACATGGCGTCCGTAAGTCACAAGAGTTAAGTCATCGCCTTCGCGAGTGATCTTTCCTTTGCCGATTTCAATAGAAAAATCTTCTGTCTTTGGCCATTGTGGTTTCCACTGCGAACGATCACCCAAAGGGGCATCAATCATCGCTTTTAATTCTTTTTCATTATCCGGCTCACCTGGAATCAATTCTTCACCACGCACCCGGAGCAAAGCCTTTGGTTTCAAAAATAAAACAGGGTTTGGATCCTTGATCGCCGACAACAATAGACCATAAGCATCTTTTGGCGTTGACGGCATAACGATTTTCCAACCCGGCATACGAGTCGCCCAAGCATCAAAACTGTGAGAGTGATAAATCGAGCCGCGGATCCCCGCTCCGACCGGAGTCATTAGGGTTAGGGGCATCTGGTAAAGACCATTGCAAGCCCAATGGGTGTTGCCAGCCATCTTCAACAGATCGATCGTGTTAAAAATGTAATCGCAAAATTGGATCTCAGCGACACAACGATCACCGGCCAATGCAATTCCCATGGCCGCACCGACAATTCCTCTTTCATCAAGGGGGGTGTTCCATGCACATTCGACACCTTGAGTGGCGGTAAAAACGCCTCCCATGGGAGCGCCCACATCTTCACCAAACACGTCGGTTAAATTGAGATTTTTTTCGGCGTAATGCAACGCCATTCGAATGGATTGAGCCATATTTGCCATTAGAAATTCCTCCAATCGCCGTTTTCGTTGTTCGCGTAAGTATGATCCCAAATGGTGTCAGCCGTTGGATCCGCTTCTTTAACGACCTGATCAGCCATTCGCTTGATGGTTTCAAAATGATCATCCCAGATGCTCTTGGCTTTCTGAGAGCTCAATGCACCATTATCGATAAGTTTCTTTTTAAATGTTTCTAGGCAACACTCTTGATCCTGGTCGCGGTTCGCACCCGAGGCCGAAGAGTGTCCATACAATCGCGACACTTGAAATTCGGCAACCACAGGTTTGCCGGTTTTTCGGATGTATTTAAGGTCGGACTGAATACCAAGATATGTCTCTTCGGGGTCGTTTCCGTTGTAAACCCGAGTCTGCATTCCAAATGCTTTACCTCGATCGGAAACGTGTTCTTCCCCATGTTGGGTGTCATAGCTTGTCGAGATTCCCCAACGATTGTTTTGCACTGTAATATACATCGGCAACTCAGACCCCGGTCGACTGGCCCAAACCAAACAGCTGGCAAAATCACCTTCGGCACTTCCGGCGTCACCCCCGGTGACGATTGTGACACCTTGAGTGTTGCGCCGACGCTGAACCAATCCTGTGCCAATGGCTACAGAGTACTGCACTTCGATGGGTGACGACACCGGCACCACGTTCCACTGTGGAAAACAATAGTGGTTAGAAAAATTTCGGCCCCCTGTGCACGGGTCGGTGGCTTTGTTCATGATCAAACGAAGAGCGTCTGCCGGCTCCATTCCCATGGCTAACAAGGTCGGCGTTCCTCGGTAATGAAGATGCCAATAATCGTACTGAGGCCCTTGACCAATTTTACCCAAAAGACCCAGGGGAACTCCGAACGCTTCCTCTCCAGGAGCGCCAATCCAAAAATAAGCCCCACCTTTTCGGTAGACCTGAATCATGCGCTCTTCTAACACTCGAGACTGAACCATCAGATCATACATTTTTAAGAGCAAAGATTTCTCTAGCTTCAACTTGCTGCCGATCACCTTGGAGCGAGAAGATCCACCCTTCACTTTTGCTGAAGATTTTTTTGTGGCTTTCTTTTTTGCAACCTTGCGAACTTTTTTACCGCTGGCTTTTTTGCTGGTGGTTTTTGTTTTCTTACTTTTAGTCGTCTTGGACTTTTTGGCTTTCGACCCCTTGGTCGAGCCTTTCGAAGTTTTTGCCATTCGATCCATCCCCTTGAAATTAGTGAACTATAAGAATACCGTTTGGAGCCAAAGTTTTCTCATAGCCGCAGCCATAACGAAAGCCTTTATGGGCTTGAAAAGCCGGATTTTGCGCCGCGCATTAGCGAGGTGTCTCAATCCGAGGCATTTCTAGCGCAAATTTAATAAAATACTGACGATTGACCGATAAAAAGGGGTATGTACAGGTCCGTTTTTCCATCATTTCTCAATTTTATCGCATGCTTCATGATGACAGGCCTGACGATGATCGCCTGTTCCAACACCAACCTTAGCGATCAAGTGTCAATCACCTCGGGAGGAACACCCATTGGACCAGCGCAAGATACAGAAGCGCCTCGCCTTGTCGGAGCCGTCACCGATGGTTCCGACGCCCAGTTGGATCGTACCCCAACAGCCCAGTGGGCGGCCGCCACTGACGACAATGAAGTGAGCCACTACCTATTATCCATTGCTGTCGAGGACTCTTCTGGGGTTTGTGACGCTCTCGATTTCTCAACCTTGGTGGTTGATAATCTTGCGGTTGCATTGAATGAGGATTTCACTGGTGCTGGTTACCAAGCGGTGGCTGGAAATTTAGATGCAAACAATTCGACAATCAATTTTAATCTCAAAGGCGACACCTCCTACTGCACGCGAGTGGTGGCTGTGGATTCCAGCGAGAATATCTCTTCCCCCATCTACAGTGTTACACCCTGGGAGTTTTTTTATCGTTCTTGCAATCAAGCGAAGTCCAATGAACCCACGTTAACGGATGGGGTATATCCATTGGATCCTGACGGCGTCGGTGGAGATGCGGCCTACAGCGCTTATTGCGATATGACCACCCAAGGAGGTGGATGGACTTTGGTGATTCGCTACGACGGCAATGAGGCCGATGCCTCCAATTATTTTTTACCGTCTGGAACCGGGCAAAATTTTGTTAATGTTAGTGACCTACAAAGTCTCAACGGAACCGGAAACCTGATCGCCTCGGCCGACATGGTTCCGTTTATTGAAAACGGTGCCACGCTATTGATGCATGTAGGAAAAGCGGATGATGGTGCGACTGACAGCAGCACCTATGTTCATCTTTATTTCAGTGAAATTTATCAAGCGGTTCTGTCAAACCCAACCAACATCTTTAATACGTCTTTTGACACTAATAGCGGCGAAGGCGTGGCTGGAACTCCGGTCTCAGGTGTGAGTGCTGTTCGCAAAGATCGATGGTTCGAGGCCGACATGACGTTGATGACTGTTTTTGACACCGATGGTGATCTCAGCAACGACTATCGTATTAACGGTGGCGAAGGTGATGCCATGTTCACCAATGGCAATCGCGAAGGCGCGGTTTATTGCTCGGGCTCAACCTCAAACACGGAAGGGCACGGTGATCCAAAAGTTCAATGGGGCTTCGCCGGTAAAGATGGAACCAGCCAGGGTTATGGCGCTAACATGCATGTCGGCACTCATTGCACGAGCAACCTTTCCTGTGGTCCCGTCAACCCAATCAATCTCATGTTTATTCGCTAGAGGCCGCGGTCACCGAAAGATTGAGGTCCGTCAGTAATGGGGTTTCTTCTTCATCAGTGCTACTAAGGTTGATTCGAATCCGCAACAAGCCTTGTTCCACATTCACTCCCGAGTCCAGACCCGCCACCGGCTGCCCAGAAACATGAGTCACCCACCCCTTCCACGAGTTTCCAGCATCGAATGACACATTGGTTTCAACGCTAGCGGTTGTACCCGCAGGCCGAGTGGCATTGTATACCAGGGACGAATCCTCAACGATTTTTACGACCGAAAGATTAATCGGCTCAGAGACTCGGCTTCCACTCGCAAAGTAAACGCCTATATTGCTGTCTGGTGAAAATGCGGCAGAGTTAAAAGTCTCATTGGCGTGACTGGTTTCCGCATCACCGACTTCATCCTCCTCAGAATAGGAGTCATGGGTCAAATTGGTCCAGGTGCCGGCGCCGCGCATCCAATAGCCATCGGCCCCTCCCCCCGAACTTCCCTTCACAATGACATCGGGAGCAACAGTGAAGCCACTGTAGGTAATATCTTGAGGAACCCCGTTATCTATTCCATGACTGCCACCATCATTGAAAAGAGCAATGTCAAAGGCTGTATTAACCAGAGAGCCACTGCCTTGCGACAGTGCGATCCAGGCAATATCTTCAACCGCTGTCGCGGTTCCGGTATCGGCTGTTTCCTGCTCCAAAGTGATTTGAGTATTGGTCGCGGAATCACATAAAGAAGATTTAAAATCGCCATTGTTATAGGAATTCAGACTGTGCAAAACAACAGGTGTTCCGATGAAAGCAGAGGAAAACGCAATGATATCTCCTCCAAACGGATCACCCGCGGAGTGTTCGCTGCTGGTTGAATGAATATCAGCTTCAATGGACAAGCCATTGGCGAAGTCATAGCGCCCCGCTTCGATCACCATGTAGATTACAGTCTCGGGACTAGCGATACCATCGTTATTAGGGTCTTCAATAAAAAGATCAAATCCTGTCGCTGTCACATTGGTGACTCGGGCATCCAAGGGCTCTGGATTATTGCGTGTCGCTATGTAAGCAACGATCACTGGATTGCTATAGGATTGTCGAAAGTTAACGGTGGTGGCCGGCACAAGGTTAATTTCATTGCTAATAATAACCCGTCCGGTTTCACCAATAAAGTTTCGCTGCAGCCTTAGAGCCCCTGAGCTATCAGCAGCCACTTGATTAAGAGTCCCGGATTGAAAATCGATGGCGTCGGTTTCGCTCAGAGTGAGATCAGAGCCCGGAACAAAAGCGGGCCCCCCACCAGACTCGATTGACAAATTTCCACCCAAGTTGGTTTCGGCACAGGTTGCTAAAAGATAAAAAACACAATAGAGAAAAGCTTTGCGCTGAAGCATCAGCGCCCTCCAATAAATTGGGGCTCTCCTCCAAGACTCCATTCTAGTCCCAACAAAACTTGAACGCCAATTTGGCTCTGCTGGTAAGTCGCCGGCTTATCATCTTGATATTGCAGCCCAATCAAACTTGATAGACCCACATTTTCAGTCAAAGGGAAATGAGAATTGAAAGCTGCACCCACTCGATACCCGCTTTCTAATTTATAGGGACCGTCTTCAGCACCGAGAAATTGATCGTAGACCACGTTCCACCCGGCCAACCAATTGTCTGAAACTCGAAAAGAATCTCGCAGTTCAACTCCTAAATAGGGATTGAGTAAGTGCTTGGCCGATAATTGGGTCCCCGAGGTGCTAACGAACGAGGGGGTTGATAAAACTCCTACACTCAGCCCGATTCCGATGCGTCCCAAAGAAAAGTAATTCTTTGCTGAAAAATCAAAACGAGAGTCAGTCTCCTGATCTATAGCAATGGAGTCATCAGGCTTAAACGATTCCAATTGGTAGTTGAGATTGGTTTCGAGATGCAACCATCGGTTCTGGCGATAGGCAAATCCAAGATTAACACCCAGCGATGGCGCAACTCCGACATCACCATCCTGTCCACCAGAGTCCGTTAATGAGTAAATTCGGGAAGCAGTTACCACTTGTGCTGACAAACGATATCGCGTTTGACTGGGATCGAGCATACGGATTTGTCCCACCGAACTTGGAAATCGTCCATTGACGGCCTGTTGCCAATGTCGATAAGGAATTTCTACGAAAGCGTAGGGTTGTCCTTTAACCAATGCTGGAATCGTAAATCCCATGGCAGTTAATTTTCGTGCCAGTGGTGTCTCTGGTTGAACTGGAATTTTAATGACAGGTTGCCCCAGGTGATTGGAGGTCTTTTTCGGTGAACCATCGGAGGCCAGACCTCGAACGCTATCACCTTGATAAGAGTCATCTCCCCAATTCTGAAACCTTTTTAAATTTCGCAGGTTCAAAATCTCAGTGTGGAGATCTGTCGTCATTATCGCTTTTGGATTTATAAAATACAGCTCTCCAAATTTCACCAACCATTTATTATTGCTGTGTTTGCTTGGAAAAGGAGCTTTGACTATAGGAAGACGAACTCGCATTCCCACCGGGGCTGGGTTTTCAGCTCGCGCCTTTTTGTTCCAATCGGGATTAAGATTCAGAAAGTGTTGATAGGAGCCACTTTTTCCCCAAATAGGAAAAAGGCGTAATCGCCGAAGGACGTTCTTAAGAGAGTCACCTTCCACAAAAGTGTAATCAAGATACTGATTCAGATCTTGATCAGAGTGTACCGCCACGTCTTTCGACGGCGCTTC
>CAXRIX010000082.1:0-42048 GCA_964230555.1 Bdellovibrionales bacterium | reverse complement strand
TAGCCTTCTTTCAGCTTTTTATTTTTATAAGTGGTTTGGGTCTTCTGGATTATTGGTTCGACTTTCGAGAGCCGGGGGTGACTGCAACTCAGCACAAAAGCTAAACGTTCCTTTCTCTTAAACTCAAGCTTAATTGCTTTGGTTTAAGAGAAATGAATTTGTGATTTAAAAGGAGTACGAAATGAAAGTAATTTTAAAGGAAGATGTAAAAGATCTTGGTAAAGTTGGCGAGCTTGTCAATGTTACCAATGGTTACGCTAGAAATTTTCTTTTCCCAAGAAAGTTGGCCGCCGAAGCCACAGAGAAAAGAGTGAAGGAATTTGAACACTGGAAGCGCGTGGCCGAAAGCCGTCAAAAGAAAGCCATGGAATCTCGAAAAGAGACCCTTGATAAAATTGCCGGACTGCAATTGGTTTTTCGTTTAAATGCGGGCGAAGATGATAAGCTCTTCGGATCTGTGACAAACAAAGACATCTCTGATGAACTTGAAAAACAAGGTTATATCATCGACAAACGAGACATTTCTTTACCTGAACAAATTAAAGTTCTAGGACAGCACAAAGCCCTAATCAAAATGGGTGAAGGTCTTGAGCAAGAAATCGTTATCACTGTTGAAAGACTTAACGCGAAGTCTGAATAAATTTATTTTCGCCGGAAGCCACTTCGGTGAATAAACTTTGCATCAGTTCCACAAGTACTTCTCGAAGGTCCTCAATACTTAGGTTTTGAGGACTTCGTCCGCTTTCTACTATCCATTGGTTTAAGATTTCTTTGATGCGGTCTTGTTCCAAGCCCGTTCCCTGGGCCACTGCTTTTATGAGAGTCTCATCCATGATCTCCCCCCTTGTTGCAGTTATTCAACCAAAGGCAGGCCAGCTTTGGCCACTGTGAATTAGAAAGTTGTCCTTAAGGCCAGGTGGGCCTAGAGTCGCGGACTTCGCCCTAACAGGCCGGAACGAGAAGGGTTTTGAAAATCCCTTTTAAAATTAAGGCTTTCGATCGGAGTCAGGTCTGCAAGTTGCAACGGTAAGACTCGGTTAATTTTTTCACCCAATTCCGCCAGATATTTTTTAAACGCTCCCTTGTCCCATTCCAAAGCTTCGATTTGAGCCGGTGAAACCCCAAGGCGAGGTAAAATTTCTTCGTGCAAATATTGATCTATCCATTCATAGGAATTGATCAGGCTGTAGTCGAATTTCTCGACAACATTTTTAAGGAGTCCCAGGCGGGCACCGAGAATACCCCAGCCTCCGTTAAGACTGTCGTCTCCAATTTCGCACCAAATTTTAAGGCGTTCACGATTTTGTCGCCCCAAAGATTGCTCGAAGTTTTGATAATTGAGGTCGACTTGTTTTCCCCAAGCGAGGCTCATTTTTACACCCTCTCTGAAGCCGGCGCGAAAGGCCTGGCGATAAGTGGTGTTCATGACTGTTTCAGATACATAATCATCAACAAGGTAGTAATCGGCGATAAAGCAGTAATCTGTTTGATCATCATCGGACGTGGCATTCTCATGACTCCTTATATTAAGAGCGACCTCTTTCGGCCAAAGCTTCAGACCGCCATTTCCATAAGCCAGTCCATTCACCGGATTGTAGGACGACCAAGATAAAACCCATTGGTCTTCAATGTCGGCAATTTCAATGGGCCTTGAAAAGCGCTCTGCACGTAACCGGTTATCGCCATCAATAAGGAAAAAATAATGAGTCTTGGATTTTCTGGCGCAAACTTTAAGGGCCCGATCAAAACCAACAACACCCTCCACTTTTTGGGCCTTCGGCAATAGGGTTTTTATCTGTTGCCAATTCGATTGTCGATTCGGCTCATCAAAGCAGACATAAAATACGTCAAACAATCCCAAAAGAGCTTCGGCGGTTAGTGGCTGAGGCAATTGTGACAATCGAGTGGGTTTTCTAAAAAAAGAGCGAATCAGTTCCACAACCCCTCCCATCGACGGAGCAAGCGTCCGGTCATGTTAGCCATGGTCCCGACACTAAAAAATAACGATAGCAACGGCCAGTATTTTAGGGGGCTTCGAAAATATTGCAACCCAGAGCGGATGGCATGATTTCTACTGAATGAAAAATAACCCGGATTATAATTCTGCATCCAGGCTCGATGTAATAAACCGCCGATTTGGATACTGTTGTTGTGCTGCACTCGAAGTCGGTAGCTCACCCCTGTGGCATACATGTTTTTTCGGGCTCGGTTCACGAATTCAAGCTCTTCGCCCCCCCAACCAACATCCTCAGAGAATCCACCAAGCTCTTTGAATGTTTCTTTGTTTACAAGCAGAGCGCCACCCAATAGTTTTTGCCCATCACGAAACCCACCCAATCTTTTATCGCCGATACCATGCAGAACCCATGAACGCTGAATGAAACTGTAAACTTTTGCAACCAGCCCAGTCTCTCGGTTTTGATAAACTCCCCCTAAAATTTTTAACTGGGGCGTCTTGTATTCCAAATCGAGGCAAATTCGTTCCAATGTGTTCATATCAACATTGCAATCTTGATCTTTAAAGAAAAGCCAACGACCGGTTGCTCGCAAAGCTCCTCGGTTTCTCATGTTGGCCACATTGGGGCCGCGAACGGGCCCCACCCATTCGACGCGACTGGAAGCCCGGCGGACAGGAATAATATCACTTTGCCACTGGCTGGATCGGTCGACTTGATTAGACTCGACTATGCTTAACAACACCGTTTGGACTCCTGAGCTTCAAGGCCACCAGTACTTTTAAAAAAGCCAATCCATCACTTATAACAGACAGCTTTGATTCCCCCAGGCGAGGGTCATACTGAATAGGGATGGGTTTGATAAGGGTATTTTGCGAAATCATTTTAAGAGTTAAATGAATAGAAAAATCCAAGCCCTGCTCTGGAATTGCAGTGATGTCTTTTAAATGTTTGCGATGAAAGAATCGAAACCCACTGCAAACATCATCAAGATAGGATTTATAAAAAATACGAGCCAAAACCACGTAAAACCAGTTTCCGAAGCCTCGGGTTAAACTCATCCCCTCTTCAGCAAAGTAACGCTGTCCCATTATAAAATCAGACTCGCCACTTTGTATTTCATCAATAAACAGGGGGATATCTTCAGGACGATAGCTATTATCAACATCAAAGAAACCAATCCAATCTCCCTTCGCCTCTAAAAACCCCCGCTTTAAAGCTTTACCATAGCCACGACCCGTTCCATTGGTATGGACTATTTTAACCTCTGGGAACCGATTGAGCATTTCCTCTGACTTGTCAGTCGACTTATCGTTCACAACGATCAGTTCGAAATCGGAAATCTTTTGGGTTTGTTTAAGTTCTAACAGAACCGAAAGGGTACGAGGGATCACAGAGGGAATAGCCTCTTGCTCGTTGTAACAGGGCATGACTATCGAAATTTTCTCCACAAGCAGTCTCGTTTCCTTTTAGATTGGAAGGCTCATAATAGGAAAATCTTGTTTACAACGCAAACCCAAAACTTCCCATAATTGAAACCCTCTCTCAAAATAGTCTATTGGAAAACGACCCTCCCTCAGCTATCATGATCCACCGGAGGAGCCTTGAAAAGCACGACTGACCTAGAAAAATCCCAAAATCGGCTCAACCAAGTCTCTAAGAGTTTTTGTCTGGCCAAGTGGAAAAATACCACTGTCCACCTCCACAATGGGCACACGCAAAGCTGCCACCACGTCCGTAGCCATCCCTTTCAGTTGGATCCTAAAAATCCGAGCAGCCTCCACAATACTCCGCAAAAAATGAAAGCTCGAAAGCAAATGCTTGCGGGCCAACGCCCTCATGAGTGCGAATACTGCTGGAAAGTGGAACGCAAAGACCAATTCAGTGACCGAGCCCACAAAAGCGCAGAGCCTGTCTACAGTGAATTCTTTGAAGAGGTGTTGGCATCGCAACTGGGCCCAAGCATTCAACCGTCTTTCTTGGAGCTGTCATTTGATAATCTCTGCCAATTTCGTTGTATGTATTGTAGCCCTGCCTATTCCTCCCAGTGGGAAAAAGAGGTCAATGAGTTTGGTGATTATCCAACCTTGGGAAATTGGGTTAACAAGGCTTATAACAAAAGCCGACAAATTCTACCAAAACAAGAAAAAATTAAAAACATCGAGGCCTTTTGGCAGTGGTGGCCAGAACTGCGCCAGCATTTAAAATATTTACGCGTGACGGGCGGCGAGCCCCTGTTGTCGAAAGAAACGACTCGACTGATTGATGACCTTATTGCCAACCCGCAGCCCCATCTTCGCTTCGCGATCAATTCAAACCTTGGCTTTAGTGGCGAACGCATTGAACATTTTCTTGAAAATCTGAACCGCCTACAAGAAGTCACAGAGGAAGTATTGGTCTTCACAAGTATTGATAGCATTGGAGAACAAGCCGAGTACATTCGCTTTGGACTCGATGAGATGGTTTTTTATTACAATGTAGAAAAAATTCTTAAAAAAGCTAAGAAACCTTTAACGATGTGTTTTATGGTCACCGTGAACGCTCTTAGTGTTCCCGGTCTTTTGCCTCTACTCAAAAAAATTCAATTGCTGAAAAGCCGCTTCCCTCAGCATCGCATTCAAATTGACACCCCTTACCTAAGGCAACCGGAGCATCTGAGTGTCGAGATCTTAACCCCCAGCTTTCAAAAGTATTTTTTTGATGCCGAATGGTGGCTGAAAAATGAGTCGACATTTAGTTCTGCAGAAATTCAAAAAGTTTCTAGAATTATTCCCCTTATTGGAAATCCTCAAAAAAACTCAGCAATTAAGTTTTTACTTCGAAAAGACTTCCTTCGTTTTATCCAAGAATATGATCGTCGCAAAAATCTAAAATTCTTAGAAGTCTTTCCAGAATATTCAGAATTTATTGAGATCTGCTCGTCTGACGCAAAGAATCTGCATGATTCATTTTTAAATAAATATATTTAAAGAAACCCACAAACTCTCCCAACCCATAAAAAAGAAACGTTAAAAAAAAGAAACGCGTTCGAGGAATAAGCAAGGCAAGGGTTGAAACTATAAAAGTGATCGTCGGAAAAGACAGCAAGCTCATATTCAAAAAAATGCAAAACAAGAGTGGAAAAAACTTTTCTACCGGCACACCGCCTTTGTTTTTCAACAATACCATGGTTTGAGCTCGTCCGTACTCCGACATTTTTCGGTACCAAGCTTCGATCAGCAACGGTAATTCATGTGAGACGCCAAAAAGAGGCTGGTAAAGAAGAGTGCCAATTTTTCGCAATCGGCAATTGAAGTCCAGGTCTTCACCAACAAAGCGAAAAATTGAATCAAAGGCCCCGGCTTGTAATCCAGCCTTCACTCTCAACAGGTAGTTATTGGTTGGAATATGATCGACGGCCACAACCTGAGCCTGTGTTTTGCCAATTGGAAAATACTGCGCCAAGGAAAGCGCATAACGGTGCCAGCTCTGATCACCCCAATAATCTGAACGCCCACCGATAGCGACCACATCCTCTGTGACTTCTTTAATAGTAAACACAACATGGTCAGCCCAGTTTTCCTGCAGTTGGGAGTCAGCATCAACAAATGCCAGCCAAGGTGTTTGGCACATCGACAGAGCCTGGCTACGTGCCTCCGCTAAATGATTAAGATCTCGCCTATGAACCTCAGTCCGAAGCTGCGGATTCTGATGAATCCATTGCTGTAGAGTTTGCACCGAACGATCGGTTGAGTTGTTATCAATAAAAAGAAAATGAAATAGTTTATCGTGATTCTCTTTGAAAACAGCACTCACTGAATCCAAAAGCTTTGGCAAGGCCGCCTCTTCATCATGGAAGACAACGGCAAACGTTACCAAAGCAGTGTCGGCCACTATCGATTAACCTGTGGAGCAAAATTTTTCGGTTTACCACCACCATGATTATCTCCTCCTCCATGAATGGGGGTGGGGGGTGGCGGCACAGGCCCTTGAGGAGCATTGTCTTGCCAAGGAGAAAAGCGTCCATATTGGGCTTCCCATCTTAACTTCAACTCTCCAACAGGTCCGTTTCTGTGTTTTCGAACAAGCAAGTCGGCTTGCCCTTTAATGTCTGGATTATCGGGCTCGTAATATTCTTCACGATAAAGCATCATAATCAAATCCGCATCTTGCTCAATGGAACCTGACTCACGAAGGTCTGAAAGTACGGGCTTTCTTGATTCTCCCGTTCGTCCCTCAACACCGCGATTGAGCTGGGCTAACGCGATCACTGGAACCTCCAGCTCTTTGGCGATGGCCTTTAAGCTTCTTGAAATCTCTGCAACCTCTCGCTCACGACTTTCAATTCGAGTTCGGAGTTTCATAATCTGCAAATAATCCACCAAAATCATATCAAGGCCATGCTGCTGCTTCAGTCGTCGCGCTTTTGAACGAATCTCTTGCGGCGAAATTCCACTGGTGTCATCAATATAAAGATTGGCTTCTCCTAGCTTTGACGCTTTATCTATTAGCCGGGGCCAGTCGTTGTCTTTGATGCGTCCAACTCTTAAATCAGACATATTGACCCGCGCTTCAGTGGCCAACATTCTCATCATCAATTGCTCTTTACCCATCTCCACAGAGAAAAAGGCGACATGCTTTTTGTTGTGGAGCGCCGCATTTAGCGCAACGTTCAAGCTGAAGGCTGTTTTACCCATCGACGGACGAGCCGCAATAATGACCATATCCCCAGGCTGAAAACCAGCGGTCATTTTATCTAAATGGCTGAAGCCAGAAGCCACACCAATGATGTCCTGCTTCTTGGTCGAAAGCTCCGTTAATTTGTCGATGCTGACCTTAATGAGCTCAGCTGCGCCGACAAGGCCGCCTGAGGTCTCTCTTTTCTGACCAATCTTAAATATCTTGCCCTCAGCCTCATCGACAAAGGCGTCCATGTTCTCATAATCCTGATCAAAAGCCTGATTAACGATTTCCGTACAAGACTTAATGATCTCTCTTGAAATGGCTTTTTCTTTAACAATTTTAGCGTACTGGTGAATATTGATGGCCGAGGGGCCTTGGTTCATAATTTCGGCCAATACAGCATTGCCACCCAATTGCTCCAATTCTTTCCGAGACGACAGTTCGTTTGAAACGGTAACAATATCAATAGGTTCTCGGCGATTATGCAAATCGGCCATAACTTGATACAGCTTCTGGTGAACAAGCTTGTAGAAGTCTGAGGGCATCAGAATATCAGAAACAATTTCAAAGGTTTCCGGCTGAACCATGAGACCACCGAGAATTGACTTCTCTGCGTCAACATTATTCGGCGGCTTCCTCATATCCATAGAAATCCCCCAAAGGTACGAATACTAGATTAGAGCGAGCCTTTTCGAGATGAGGTTCTAAGATGTGCTCGCTGATGCCTTTGTGCTAGTGGTGCTTCTTAATTTCGATTTTGTAAGTATCGATTTTCTTTTTCAAGGTATTTCTGTTGATACCAAGCAATTTAGCGGCCTTAACTTGATTACCGTTATATTGACGCAGTGAAAGCTCTATCAACGGTTTTTCAACTTGTTCGATAATGATCTTATGAAGTCCATTCAGTTCGACATCGGCTTGTTTCTGCTGCTCAAAAAGAAGCGACAGTTTACTTTTTACCAAGTGTTCCAAACTGGTGGATTGTAAATTCGTTACGTACAGGTGATCGCGTTGAGTTTCAAAATTTTCCATGACACTCCCAAGATTTACAAGCGGAAGGAATGAATATTCTGAGACGCCCAGAAATGCAAACTATGTTCTCCGCAACATGAAAAAAAAAATTCTTGCCAAAAAAAAGTCCTTAAACATCTAGATGCAATTTTTTTGCAAAAAACGCTGGACCTCCGTTGAGTCCGAAGGTCGAGACAAACCCTTAATACCTGCACATCTCAATAAAAGAAAGTAAACTATTAATATGATTTTACAGCGCTTGAAACAGCTTCGAACCGATGTCGTCTCTGTGATTTGGTTATCACTCAGTTTATTTCTTGGACTCTCTTTGTACAGCTATAGTCCTAAAGATCCGTCGTGGAACTCACTCGGACAAAGCCAATCTCCAAGTAACTGGTGTGGATATTTCGGAAGTTTTTCTGCTGATTTTCTTTATCAATTTTTTGGAATGAGTTCTTGGGTTTTTGTCATTTTCCTTTTTGTTATGAGCTACCAAGTATTGCAAAAAGAACACAGCGGCAACCGAATAAAGAAGCAGGTTTGGTTGGTCCTTTTACTCATTAGCTCAGCCTCCCTTTTCGAAATCTATTTTAATCATATGAAGTTTTATAATGACTACGTCGGGGTCGGCGGCACGATCGGCGCCTTCTTGTCGACAAGCTTGATCAAGGTTCTCAATAATTACGGAGCCACATTGTTCTTGGGAAGCTTTATGCTGATTGGTCTGTTATCGGTCACTGACTGGACTCTTGAAAAAGGCGTCAACCGCTTCGTCAAATTTTCGAAAATAATTTTTACTGCCATCCTTAAAGCCTTTGGCTCCGGCTTTAACCAAATTAAAGGTATCAAATTTAAAGCCCCTGAAATTTCAGTCAAACGCATCAAGCCCACCCAAATACCAACGATATTTAATAATGACCCTGAGCCTTTCACTCATAAGGAGGAGGTCCCTCAACCCGTGGAATTTGCAGAGGATCCTCAGGAGGATTCCAAACCAGAGGCCCCAACTCCTGGGCTGAATAAAAAACGAAAGGTGCAACTGAAAACCCGAGTCCAACGAAAGATTGAAAACTGGAAGCTTCCTGATATCAAGATGCTCGAGGACCCTCCGGCCTCCCGTTATCGCGTTGACCAATCCGAGGTTAAAAAGAAATCCCACATTTTGGTGGACAAACTCTCTCAGTTCTCAGTCAAGGGCGAAGTCAAGGGCGCTAAGCCCGGCCCGGCGGTCACAATGTTTGAGTTCAAACCCAATGCCGACGTCAAAATTAGTAAGATCACTGAACTGGCCGATGACCTTTCTTTGGCCCTTAGCAGTGAATCGGTAAGAATTATCGCCCCCATTCCCGGGCGAGACGTTGTTGGAATTGAAACCTCCAACACCAACCGCGAAACAGTCTATTTAAAAGACATTGTCGCTTACGATAAATTTTGGTCCGAGGACGTTAAGCTGCCGATGGCTCTAGGACGCGAAGCCAACGGTACCCCAAAAGTTGTGGATTTGCGACGCATGCCACACCTTCTTGTGGCGGGAACAACCGGGTCTGGAAAGTCCGTTTTCGTTGTTTGTGCATTGACCGGTTTACTGTTTCGTCACTCGCCAAAAACTTTACGCTTAATATTGATTGATCCGAAGCAAGTCGACCTATCGACTTTCAACGACATTCCACACCTTTTGATGCCAACCATTTGTGAGCCAAAGAAAGCGGTTGGTTCTTTAAAGTGGGCCGTTAAAGAAATGGAAAAACGCTATCGTTCGATGTCGAAGTTCGGCACCCGAGGTCTTGAGGCCTTTAATTCAAAGGTTGAAGATTTTGACAAAGAAAAGCTCTCTCAACATGAGGCGTTCAACTTAGAGCTCGAAGCTCAGAATCGACACAATGAAACTTATTATTTCGAGCCGCAACCCTACATTGTTATTGTCGTCGAAGAGTTTGGTGATTTGATGACTGTTGATAAAGCCAACGTCGAACAATTGGTTGTCCGTCTGGCTCAGATGGCTCGCGCCAGTGGTATTCATCTTATTTTAGCAATGCAGTCGCCACGGAAAGATGTGGTCACAGGTTTGATTAAAACCAACATACCGGGCCGAATCAGCTTTAAGGTGGCCAGTAAAATGGACTCGCGCATTATTCTTGATGAGGCCGGAGCCGAAAGACTACTGGCTCGCGGGGACATGCTCTTCTTGGCTCCAGGAGTCGCTAAGCCTATTCGACATCACGGACCCTGGGTCACTGAAGACGAAATTGGATCGGTGATGTCGTATTGGTCTGAGCAGGGCGAGCCAGACTACAATGAAACAGCAATTAAAATGACAACCTCCAGCGCCGGCTCAGATACCATGGGAATGGGTGGCGACGCCGATGAAGAGTATGACGAGAAGTATGATGAAATACTTTCATGGGCATCAACTATGAAAGAAGTGAGTGCTTCCCTGATTCAGAGGAAATTCCGTCTAGGCTATCCACGCGCCGCCCGACTCATTGAAACAATGGAGCGAGAGGGTGTTATTGGCCCAGCCAACGGTTCTAAGCCGCGTCAGGTCCTGGTTAATTCTTATCAAGAGTCCACATAGCCTTAATTATCAATTGGCCTCGGGTAAAGGTGTTCACAGTTTAATCAATTTATTGTAAGTTGATACGTCAAAAGAAGCGGTCGAAGCCCTATAGAGCTTCGGGCTTTTTAATGGAAACACTATGAAAGTATTTACTCTATTTTTTATCATTGCCGTTCTTACTGGCTGTGGAGTTAAGGGCCGCCCCTTGCCACCAAAAACGCCAAGAGAAATTGGTATTGGAAAGCCCATCTACAAAGGCGTTGACCAAGAAATGAAAGAAGATGAAAGCAACAAAAAACCGAAGGCCCCAAAGTGACATTACCCTTTGAAAAACTTGTCGGTGCTGGCAACGATTTTATCTTTGCCCTTCACAACAACATTCCAAAAGACTTAGATCGCTCGACATTTGCTAAACAGGTTTGCGACCGCAATACCGGCATCGGCGCCGATGGAGTTGTCATTCTTCACGAACAAGAGCCCGAAAGGTTTTCGTTTGTTTGGGATTTTTATAATAGCGACGGTTCGAAAGCTGAAATGTGTGGCAACGCCGCCCGCTGTACTGTTTTGTTTATCCATGAACATTATCAAACCGACCATTGCGAATTTGAAACCATGGCTGGCTTGGTTAAGGGACATTATACTCCTGGCCACATCGAAGTTTCTTGGAAACTGACTTCCGATAAAATGGCAGAAGTGGACTTAGATTTGGAAAATTTTAAGAGCTTTAAGGGCTACTACATTAATACTGGAGTCCCTCACTTTGTCCTCCACAACCAACTTAACGAGATTAACCTTCAAGACTGCGCTGAAATCCAAGCTCACCCAAAGTTCGGCAAAGAACAAACCAATGTCACCCTATTGGATTCACTTGAAGATGGCGTCAACTCAACAAAAACCTTCGAGCGTGGCGTGAAAGATTTTACGCTGGCTTGCGGAACTGGTGTCATTGCCAGCGCTTTTGTTCTACAAAGCCAAAACAAAGAAGATATCTATCACCTCGAAGCACCTGGTGGGTCGCTGTCGGTAAAGATCGATGGTACAAAGGTGACTTTGATTGGACCCGCCCAGTGTGTTTTTAAGGGTGAGTACATTTTAAGAAAGGATGACAATGTTTAAAGGAACGTGGACGGCATTAGTAACGCCTTTTCAAGACGGCCAGGTCGATTTTGAATCTCTCGAAAAATTAGTGGATGACCAATTAAAAAATGGGATTCAAGGGTTTGTTGTCTGTGGCACAACAGGGGAGAGCGCGACTCTGACGCCTGATGAACAGCTGAAGGTTTTGGATTTTGTCTGTAAAAAAGTCGACAAACATGTACCCATTCTTTTTGGCTCGGGCTCCAACAACACAGCCAAGACCATAGAGTGGAGCCAAAAAGCCTGCGAATTTCCAATCGACGGGTTGTTGGTTGTCGTTCCCTACTATAATAAGCCTCCACAAGAAGGCCTGATCGCCCATTTCAAAGCCGTGGCGGACAATGTTTCGCGTCCTGTGGTTCTGTACAACGTGCCGGGCCGTACGGTCACAGCCTTAGAACCCAATAGCATTGTTGAACTGTCTCAACACCCCAACATTGTTGGTATTAAAGAGGCCAATGCCGATTTAAATAATTTTTCGATGTACAAAGGTCAGGTGCCTGAAGACTTTTCATTGTTAAGTGGCGACGACGGCAGCTGTATCAATTTCTGCATTCTTGGCGGACATGGGGTTATTAGCGTCTGCTCTCATATTGCTCCTGAAAAAATGGTTCACTGGGTGACCCGAGCCTGCGAGAAAGACGACTCCGTTAAAGAAGAATTTCGTCAGCAACTTCGATGGATTGATAGCCTTTACATTTCTGCCAATCCGATCCCCACTAAATATGCGCTTTTTAAAAAAGGGCTTTTAAAGACAGACGAGGTTCGACTTCCCCTTATTGTGATGAACGATACGCTGAAAGAAAAGCAAGAGGTCGCCTTTCGTGATTTTAAGGGGTTGTTGTGAGTGTTGCTGTCTTTATTTTTGGCGAATCGGGACGGATGGGTCAGGAAGTTAAAAGTATTGTTAATGATACTAAGGGTTTAGAGTTTGTCGGAGGGTACAGCGCCCAAAATCCGGATCTGAACCCCCAAAAAAAACCAGACGTTGTGATTGATTTTTCACTTCCGGAAACCCGAACTCAATTGGTTGATTTTGTAAAAGCGCAAGGCTGCAGTCTCGTTTCTGGAACCACCGGCTTCAAAGAGGACGATTTCATGGCCCTAAAAGAGCTGGGACAGCAGACGTCTGTTTTTTGGGCTGCCAACATGAGCTTTGGCGTTTACCTGATGAGCCAACTCACTGAAATCTTAGCAAAATATCAGGCTTTCTACGAATTTCATGTTGAAGAAACCCATCACGTGCACAAAAAAGATAAACCCAGTGGCACAGCCATTATTATCGAAAACTCGGCTAAAAAGAGCACCGATCAACTGAAGCCAACAATTTCACATCGAGAAGGCGAGGTTTTTGGCATCCATCGATTTATCGCCTCCTCAAAAAACGAAAATTTAGAGATTAAACATGAGGCTCATAATCGCTCTCTTTTCGCCCAAGGGGCGGTGGATGTGGCTCAATGGGTCGTTAATCAGTCACCAGGATTTTATGGAATGGACGACTTTTTCAAAAAATTTCAGGGAAAGTCTTAATTCATTCGGAACAGGAAAAGGTGTTGAACTCAATAGGGCACCTATGGAATATAGTGTTTAAAGTTCAAATAATTATTAGAGATATTCGGGTTTTATCTTCCCGAAACATTTAAGGAGCCGTCATGAAGTTTTTTATAGACTCAGCAGATATTGAAGAAATCAAAGAAGCCAACAAAAGAGGTTGGGTCGATGGTGTGACAACCAATCCATCATTGGTCGCTAAAACAGGACGCTCCAATAAAGAAGTCATCACTGATATTTGCAATGAAGTGGATGGGCCCATTAGCGCTGAGGTGATCAGTCTTGATGCCGAAGGAATGTACAAAGAAGGAATGGACCTCGCTAAGATTCACGATAACGTCGTTGTGAAAATTCCAATGTGCGAAGAAGGTCTTATTGCGGTGCGTCGCTTAAAGGCCGAAAATGTCCCCACCAATGTAACGTTGGTTTTCTCGCCCCTACAGGCTTTGATGGTTGCTAAAGCCGGAGCCGTTATGGTTTCTCCTTTTGTTGGACGTCTCGACGATATTTCCACTCCGGGGATGGAATTGATTTCGCAAATGCAAACCATTTTCCAAAACTACCAATTGCAAACTGAAATTTTAGTCGCCAGTGTTCGTCACCCCATGCACATTCTTGAATCGGCTATGATCGGTGCTGATATTGTTACCGTTCCTTATAAAGTTATGAAGGGGCTAACTCAGCACCCACTAACCGACAAAGGGATCGAAAAGTTTCTTGAGGACGCAAAAAATATTGGCTAATCAGACTGGCTATCCAAAGATTGTCACGTGGCTGTTCGCCTGGATAGCCATTCTTGCGCTGACTAGCCAGTGCTCGTCAGCCGCTCGTGGCGGGGTTTCTGGAGATGAGCTCCGCCGCCCACTCAATGATATTCGCAAAGCGATTTACGTGACCATGCAAGGGAAGGTAAAGAGGAAAAGCGAAAACAATCGCACTTACTTTTCCACATTTCATCGCCCTGGTCAGGACCTCCGATTGACCGCTTACAAGCAACCCGAGCGGGCGCAATTGGCTATTACTATCCTCGGTGATCGCCGGCCTTACAAAGTCGCCGTTGTTTATAAGATCGATAAACTCAGTGGCGGTGAATATCGATTCGATCGCTATGACAAAAGCCTCGCCAGGCAGTACCTTGATAAGGTGGAAAAATACCTCGCCTCCCGTCCTGAAGAACGGGATATCATTGACGATTTTCGTGCCTACTAAATAGACTTATATATAAGGACAATTTTTTTTCACACGACGTGGACAACTGTTCTCGAACCATGGATGGGCTGATGCAACGACGAAATAAAACCGAGAAATTAATCAATTGGTTAGTAGCCAAATTCATTTTCGCCGCGGTTGTGGCAATGATTTTAGTTTTTAGCCAAAGCCATGTTTCCCCCGACAAATCAGTTGTGTTCGTTGCCCAATCTTTTCCGGTGAATTTTTCAAAGTTTTCCCCAGCCTTTGCGGCATTCGAAGACGAATATCTTTTCACTGAAATGGATCGTGCCGAGTCCCATACATTAAAGCCCAGTCATGAAACAAAGGTTTTTGAGAGACTGGCCCGCGCCGAATCCAAAAATCCAACAATCACACCTGTCACAACCACTTCTGAAATCAATTCAAAATCAATTTCCTTTTCAACTCTTCTTTCTCAGTTTGATGGTGAGAAGGCTGTTTCCGCTATCCAGGTTTCAACTCCAACGGAACCCAAGGCTCCATTGAAAAACATGTTGGCTAAAAATGACTCTGTTCAAACGGCCGGAGAGTTTGCCTTTGGATCCCTCGCAGGGATGGTTAACGAGCAGCGACCGTCAATACAAGCCCAACCTAGCCAGCGCGCCAACAGTCCATCAATAGTTTCTGAAAAGCAATCAAACCCCGTTTCTGATTTTGAGTCCAAAGCAAAAGAGAAGCCAGAGCCTTTAGACCACGATTCGTTTAAAGTGGTTGGTGGAATTCAGCTTAAAGAAGGGTTGGCTTTTCTCGGCTCTATGGAAGTGAGTTGGGTTGTCGGCGATTACGAACTCCAACGTGGTTCAATAAACACTCCCGATGCAATCTATGAAATTGAAGTGAATAAATTGATTGGTGATGTGATTATCTCCCTTTATGACAATCAAGACGAACTTATTGGCGAAGGTCTTCTTGACCTCACGCAAGCCACTCCTCAGGGAGATACCATCCAGGCCAACATTCAGATTCTACCTATCGACTGGGACGTGGCTGGCCAAATTGTTCATGCTGACTCCCTAGGTTCAGGCGTGCGCAAGCCCGTCGATGGTGTCGATATCGCTCTGTACTCATTCAACGAAGCCACCCAATCCAATGAAAATGGAACTTTTAGTTTCTTTAACTGGAAGAAAACCAATTCAAGAACGTTGGCAATCGCTTCAAAAGATGGTTTCTTCGATTCTATTTTTACCCTCGATTCAAAGTCTGAGGCTCAGGTGCTTCTTTTTGAAAACAAGTACATGAACGCCTTTTTTACCTACTTGCAAGATCTTGGGATCTACAATGTAAAAGAACAAGGAACCGTCTACGGTAAAATCCAAGGCGTTTCAAGCCTTGAAGGCTACACTGTGAAATTGGATAAAGCACGTCCCCTTTATTTTATGACGGCTGGCTTCGCGACCCTTAATAGAAAGACGACCTCCGGTAACGGACTGTTTTCTTTCGTTGGTCTACAGGATGGAGATTATGAGTTAATCATTGAGCGTGAAGGTGAAGTCTTAGATGAACGTCTGGTTGTGGTCGAGCAAGGCAAGGTCTCGCCAGTCATTGTCGATCTTTCAAAAGTTTCGAAGCATTTAGAGTTCTTTGACCCGATGGACCCAGATTATCCACTTAAAAAAGTAGAGGTGAGCTTTTTTGATGGCTCTTCAACTCGTGGCCTCGACGACGAAAATCAGATGCGACAAACCATAAACCAAGGACACGACCTTAGTTTGATGGAGTTCAAAGGCAATGACCAAATTAGCCGCACTCTCTTATCTCGTCAAAAAGGTTTGCAAAAGATCCCGTTGGTTAATGACAAAAAACTTTTTGAACTGGCAAAATCCCATGACCTATCGGTTGAAAGTGGACTTGTTTTTGGATTTGTTGACTCCGAAGAACCTTATCAGGTCTTTTTAGCTGAAGAGGCCGTCGGGAAGACTCTTTACTTTGATGACAGTGGACGCTTGATGGATGCCGACGACCCTCGGCCACCTCGAGGCTGTATTTTCTGCGATTTTAGTGTCGGACTCAGTTCTGTGATTGTGGAGAGGAAAAAAGACGGTTTGATTTTAGGAACGGATTTGATCTACAGCAACCACGAGTCCATTTCTATTACTCATCTTGAAATTCTGCCGTCACCTTGATCCACTAACTGGATCGTTTTTGATCAAACAAAGAGATTTGCTCATAGTTATCCACATCTCTTTTGTCTTTTTTCTTTGGCTTTTGCGTTTCCTGCTTGGGTCGACTGAACTCTGACTTTTGGGCTTCTCGGATAAGATTTTTAATAAACGCTTTTTTGACGTCATCAGATGCTTCTGGACGGAAGCCGAGTTCCTCCATAATCTCCGCCATCTTTTTCATAAAACCTCCATGTTTTAATACTCTTCGGCGCAATTTTTATGAAACTTGATGACTGTCGAGTTGGGATCATGGAGAAATAATTGTGTGAAAAAAGCCCAGCGAAATTCACTGGACTCTTTTATTAGAACCACGCGCTTTGCAGCATGGTTAAGGGTTTTATCGTTTTTTTAGAGAAGCTGAAAGATAGTCTCTGTTCATCCGAGCGATATTCTCTAACGAGATCTCTTTAGGACATGCCATTTCGCAAGCGCCCGTATTGGTGCAGTTACCAAAACCAGCATCATCCATGGCCTCGACCATATCAAGGACACGCCTATGCCTTTCGGCCTGCCCCTGAGGCAGAAGTGCGTACTGAGAAACCTTGGCGCCCGCAAACAACATGGCCGAACCATTCTTACAGGCGGCCACACAGGCTCCGCAGCCAATGCACGCCGCAGCCATAAAAGACAGATCAGCGTTTTCTTTCGGAACTGGAATCGCATTGGCATCTGGCGCGTTTCCTGTATTCACCGAAATGTAACCGCCGGCTTGCTGAATTTTATCAAAAGCCGAACGGTCAACTTTCAAGTCTTTTATCACAGGAAAAGAGTTGGCTCGGAATGGCTCAATAGTGATTGTGTCACCATCCTTAAAACTTCTCATGTGCAGTTGGCAGGTTGTTACAGCCCGCTCTGGACCATGGGCTGAACCATTGATAACCATCGAACACATCCCACAAATTCCTTCTCGGCAATCGTGGTCAAATTCAATGACGTCGGTTCCTTGTTTTACAAGTTGCGAGTTCACCACATCCATCATTTCAAGGAAGGACATGTCTTCAGAAATATCTGTGGCTTCAAACTCGAAAAAACCACCGCTTTCGTTAGCGTTTTTCTGTCTCCAAATTTTCAAATTTAACTTCATGACATCCCCTACTTATAACTTCTGGTTGCGAGTTTAACATGGTCAAACTTTAGCTGCTCTTTGTGCAACTGAGCGGCTCCCCCAGTGTACTCCCAGGCCGCCACATAAGCATAGTTTTCATCATCTCTTTTGGCTTCGTTTTCAGGAGTTTGATGTTCTTCACGAAAATGTCCTCCACAAGACTCTTCTCGGTTCAGAGCATCTTGGGCCATAAGCTCACCCAGCTCTAAAAAATCCGCCAACCGAGTCGCTTTTTCAAGTTCGTGGTTAATTCCTTCGGCGGTGCCTGTAACCTTCACATCTGACCAAAAACTTTTCTTTAGGTCGGGAATTTTTTGTAAGGCCTCATTCAAACCTTTACTATCGCGAGACATTCCCACGTTTTCCCACATTATATGACCAAGCTCTCGGTGAAGTTCATCCACTGTCCGCGAACCTTGTATGCCCATTATCTTATCGATTTGTTGTTTAGAATCTGAGACGGCCTGATCAAACTCAGGCATATCGGGATTCACTTCTTCAAATTGATGTGAAGCTAAATAGTTTCCAACCGTGTAAGGTAAAATAAAGTAACCGTCA
The DNA here is from genome assembly GCA_964230555.1 of Bdellovibrionales bacterium. Taxonomy (GTDB): domain Bacteria; phylum Bdellovibrionota; class Bdellovibrionia; order Bdellovibrionales; family JAGQZY01; genus JAGQZY01. The sequence continues at coordinate 24,120 of CAXRIX010000082.1, read as the reverse complement.
GAAAGACCTTGCATCAGCGCCGATGCACCCAGGCGATTGGCACCATGGTCCGAAAAGTTGGCCTCGCCTCCCACGAACAGTCCCTCTAAATTACTCATCAAATTGTAATCGACCCACAAGCCCCCCATTGTGTAGTGGACGGCTGGGTAAATTCTCATTGGAACCTCATAAGGATCCTCGCCCGTGATTTGCTTGTACATCTGAAAGAGGTTTCCATATTTTTCAGAAATTTTATCTTTTCCATCGCGACGAATAGCATCGGCAAAATCAAGATAAACGGCGACGCCAGTTTTTCCAACTCCACGCCCTTCATCAACGCGAAACTTCGCTTGGCGCGAAGCCACGTCCCGTGGCACAAGATTACCAAAACTTGGATAAATTCTTTCAAGATAATAATCTCTCTCTTCTTCTGGGATTTGATTGGGCGGACGTTTATCACCTTTTTCTTTCGGCACCCAAACCCGTCCGTCATTTCTTAAAGATTCAGACATCAGTGTGAGTTTTGACTGGTGATCCCCTGAAACCGGAATGCATGTGGGGTGAATCTGTGTAAAACAAGGATTGGCAAAATAGGCACCTCGACGGTGACAGCGCCACGACGCCGTTACATTTGAATTCATGGCGTTGGTTGAAAGATAAAACACATTTCCATACCCACCTGTGCAGAGCACAACAACGTCGGCAGCATGTTTTTTAATTTCACCCGTGACAATGTCTCGCGTGATTATTCCTCTGGCCTGACCATTGATCATGACTAAATCGAGCATCTCGGTTCGATTATGCATGGTCACGGTACCCGCTTTGATCTGTCTATTGAGGGCCGAATAAGCGCCCAATAAAAGCTGTTGACCGGTTTGCCCACGAGCATAAAAGGTTCGCGAAACCTGGGCACCACCAAAGGATCGGTTGGTCAGCATCCCACCGTATTCACGGGCGAAAGGGACGCCCTGGGCAACACAGTGGTCGATAATTAAGTTTGAGTTTTGTGCCAATCGATAGACATTGGATTCTCGCGACCGAAAGTCTCCACCCTTAACGGTGTCGTAAAACAAGCGATAAATAGAGTCACCATCGTTGGGATAGTTCTTGGCAGCGTTGATTCCACCTTGGGCGGCAATCGAGTGTGCTCGGCGAGGAGAATCTTGAATACAAAAATTTTCAACGTGATATCCCATCTCACCCATAGACGCTGCCGCTGCGGCGCCGGCAAGTCCCGTGCCCACGACAATCACTTTGTATTTTCTACGGTTCGCTGGGTTTACAAGCTTCATTTTAAACTTGTGGTTTTCCCACATTTTATCAATTGGTTCTTTTGGTTCGTTGGAGCTAAATGACATTTGCGACCTCACCGGAAAAAATAAACGTAAATGGGTTGAGACATAAAACCAACAGCCACGATGATGGCATACGCCAAACCTGCTTTTTTGATAGCTGGGTTGTATTTAGGATGATTGGCTCCAAGACTCTGAAAAACGGAAGATGCGCCATGACTCAGGTGAAACCCGAGCAAGAACAAACACACAATGTAACCAACCAAATACACGGGTTGCGAAAAGACTTCGATAACTAAACGATGCAGATCTCTCATTGTTTCGCCACCATACTCAACCCAATACTCTTTCCCGTATTTGAAGGTGTTCAAGTGAGTGATGATAAATATCAAAATAATGGTGCCGTGTAGCGCCATGGTTCGCGAAGCCAATTGCGATCTCTTTTTCGGCACTGCCGATTCGGCGTAACCCTTAGGCTTTGCCTTTTTATTTTGCAGAGTCAGAATTATGCCAAGTGTGACATGGGTAATCAAACACACCAGTAAAAAGGCTTCAGTGCCATACAAAAGGATTTTATTGCTAACGATCGCATGACCGTAGCGATTGAATGCTTCGGGGCCTGCAAATATCAGCATATTTCCAGCCATGTGACCCAACACAAAAAGTGTCCAGCCTGCACCCGCTATTCCCATTAGATACTTCTTACCGATCGAAGAGCTCAGAAAGTTCACTTTTCACCTCTGTTTACACGATATGTTATATTCCGATTTTGTTCAAGGAGTTTTGAACAAGATTGACAGGTCAGCCCCTCTCGCCCTAAAACAAACACTCTCACGAGGTTCTTTTTTTAAAAGAAATTAATGATAAATACGACAAAAAACTGAATTTTATACGGTGAATCTGCTTTACAATGTTGCCTTATTTTAGCAAAAGAAGAGGGTTCTAGATAAGGGGAATTTATGCGTGTTTTTGTGTGTATCAAACAAGTTCCAGATACCGAAACCCGAATCAAATTAACATCTGATTCACAGGGAATTGAAACCAACGGCATCAAATGGGTGATCAACCCTTATGATGAGTTTGCTATTGAAGAAGCCATCAAGTTTAAAGAAGCCAACTCAGACACTCAGGTAACTGCTGTGACTTTGGGGCCTAAATCAAGAGTTAACAATGCTCTGTTAACAGCTATGGCAATGGGTGCTGACGATTCCATTCTCATAAACACTGAAGCTCCGATGGATGCACTTTCGACGGCAAAGGCTTTGTCAGCGGCCATTCAATCGGAAGGCGATTACAGTATGATTTTCTCAGGCAAATTGGCGATCGACGGCAATGTTTCGGCCGTCCCTTTAATGCTTGCGGAATTCTTAGGCATACCTCATGCCTCGGTTGTTAATAAAACGGAATACGGTGACGGAGCCGTAACCGCTAGTCGAGAGATTGAAGGCGGTACAACTGAAACCTTTAAGTTAAAGTTCCCAGCTATGGTCACTGCTAACAAAGGACTCAACAAACCCCGTTTTGCTAGCCTGCCTGGAATCATGAAAGCCAAAAAGAAACCGATCAAAGAAGTCAGCCTCGAAGACCTCGGTGTCTCGCCAGAATCCAGTAAAACAAAGTTTACAAACTTCGAACTTCCTCCTGAAAAAGCACCTTGTAAAATGATAGATGGTGATCCGGCTCAGCAAGTTGATGAACTCGTTAAACTCCTTCAAGAAGAAGCGAAAGTATTATAGGTGCCCCGATGAAAATTCTTGTATTTTTAGAAACAAATGACAGTGAGATTAAAAAAAGCTCTTTAGAAGGTCTTTCCGTAGCCGCTCAAGGCGACCATCAAATCGCCACCTGTGCCATTGGTTCTGGGTCGGACGCCGTTGTCTCTAAGTTGGGTCAATGGGGTGTTGAAAAACACTTCTCTTGCACGCAGGACCAAGCCCAAACCTACAATCCAGAGGTTTATAAAAACTTTATTGATCAGGCTATTGATCAGTGGAAACCCGATCTTATTTTGGCCAGCTCAAACAACGTCGGCCGCGATGTCTTTCCTCGTGCCGCCGCTAAACACGACATGGCTTACATGAGTGATGTGACCGAAATCAATTTGGACGGTGGGGTTTCAATCACACGCCCAATGTATGCTGGAAAGTGCACGGCTCAAGTTACCTTTACGGACGACTCAGCCAAAATCGTTTTGCTTCGCCCAAACCAAGTCGCAGTCAACGAAGTGAATAAAGGGGCCACCACAGAAAACGTTGCCCTTTCTTTAGAAGAATCTTCGGGCAACAGTGAAACCGTTTCTGTTTCAAAAGGTGAGACTGAAAAGTTAGACCTCACTGAAGCCGAAGTGATCGTTTCTGGTGGTCGTGGCCTTAAAGAAGCTGACAATTTCAAATTACTTCACGATCTTGCCGAACCACTGGGAGCCACGGTCGGCGCCTCTCGTGCGGTTGTCGACCTCGGATGGGTTCCCCATTCATTGCAAGTCGGACAAACCGGAAAAACTGTTGCCCCCAACCTGTATTTTGCAGTCGGAATCTCTGGTGCTATCCAACATTTAGCAGGAATGAGTGGCAGCAAAAATATTGTCGCAATCAACAAAGATGAAAAGGCTCCCATTTTTCAAAAGGCCACCTATGGTATCGTCGGCGACCTTTTTGACGTTGTTCCTTTACTCACAGAAAAACTGAAGTCTATTCAGTAAGTGATTTTTCAAAGAATTTTTATTAGAATTGGCCCTGTATGCTAAACAGGGTCATAATTCCTTATCTTGTCTTTATTCTCTACAAACTTTTACAGTGGTCGTGGCGTATTCGCGTTTTCGAAGCCCCTGAAGTTAAAAAGATGATGGCTCAGGGCGAACCCTTTGTGATCGCCCATTGGCATGGTGATGAGTTGGGAATTTTACATTTACTAAAAAAATACAATGTTTCCTGCATCATTTCGACGAGTAAAGATGGGGATATTATGAATAAAGCCGTTCAGCTTTTGGGGGGCGAGACCGTGCGGGGCTCTTCCACACGGGGCGGCACACAGGCGTTGAAAGGAATCATTCGTTTAAAAAAGCGGGGCCGACGCCCTAGTGTCGCTGTTGATGGCCCCAAAGGCCCCATATATAAAGTGAAACCTGGGGTATTTCAGATTTCTCGCCTCACTCAACTACCAATTGTACCCATTTCGTTTCACGCTTCTCGCTATCACGTCTTTGAAAAGGCCTGGAACAAATCGCGACTGCCCCTTCCCTTTGCGAAAGTCACAATTTACTGGGCCTCACCCCTTCCAACTGTTCAAAAAGACCAAGATCCTAAAGCTCCGGAACTCGCTGAAAGCTTGGAGTCAGCCATCAACCAAACCAAAGAACAAACACGCTCAATGGCTGAATCCTAAGCCATTTTTCACCTAAAAAAATCAAAATATTCCATATTTTGTGGTAGGAATGACCTTTGGTTTTTTACCCTCCCTCTAACTTTAATGTGAGGGGAATGCAGCGAGAAGGGAGAACAACACAATGCGAACTCTGAGAAAAACTTCAGCGCTCTTGGTAATCACGACGACCTTGTTCCTAATTTCACCGAGGCCCGCCTCAGCTCGAATTCTAGAGAAAATATATGGCGTCGTAAATGGCGAGATTATTACCCTTTCAGAAATAAAGGATTATCAAGAAAAGTTAAAAAACGGTGGTTTTTTGAATGACCTTCTTTTTTCTGACCCTGCGGTTCGGGACCGGGCTAAAAATGACAGGGACTACCTGTTAAAGCTTTTGGTGGATGAAAAGATTATTGATTATGAAGTAAAAAAGAATGGGCTGCTGGTAACTGAAGAGCGGGTTAACAAGGAAATTTCAACAATTGCCGAACGTCAAAACATGACCGTGGCGCAGTTAAAGCGAACTCTTAAAGATCAAGGCGTTGATTATATAAATTATCGAGACTTTGTGAAAAAAAGTATCGAACGACGTCAGCTTGTTGAAAAAGAAATCACCAGCAAAATAAAAATCTCTGAACAGGACATTATCAGCCATTACCTTTCAAAGAATAAAAAAAGTAAAACACAGATCTTTGAATTTAGTATCGCGCATATTCTTTTAAAGCCGGACAATCTCTCTAAAGCAGAAGATCTCAAACAGCGACTCGACAAGGGAGCATCATTTGAGAAGCTTGTGAGTGAAAACAGCATCGATGCCGACACAAAAAGTAAAAATGGCGTCTTCGGAACCTTTAAGTCAGGAGAAATGATCGGATCAATTGAAAAGGCCATCGCCGGATTGAAAATAGGAGAAACATCGAAAGTCGTTAAAACTCCGATGGGTTTACATATTTTTAAAATTTTAGATCGAAAGCTTATCGAAGACCCGGCCATTGAAAAACAGAAACAGGTTATTTATCAACAGCTTTTCGCCGAAGCCTTTAAGGAACAGCTGGATTTTTGGCTTCTACAAAAACGAAAAGATGCAATTATCCAAATAAATAAGACATGATGAAATTTCGAAGAATAGCAATTACAACTGGCGATACGGACGGCATTGGCAGCGAAGTGACTGCCAAGGCTCTTTACCGCATTCGTCCGCAAAGACGGACAACGTTTATTATTTGGCGAAGTCCAAGTATGCCTCGTCGAGAGCTACGTTGGCTTGATCGCTATTTTCGCAGGGTCACTGTGCACTCGTGGGCAGAGGCCTTAAGAGTTCCGGTAAACCATAAAACTTTGATTGATATTGAAAGTCTGATTCCGCCAGCTCGCTGGGTAGAACACATGGCAAAATGTGGCTTATCTCGATCCATCGATGCACTTGTTACCGCTCCTTTATCAAAAACCGAAATCATCAATTGTGGGATGAAAGATAATGGACACACCGGAATTTTAAAGCGTGTCACCCGTACAAAAAATGTACACATGAGTTTTCTTGGTAAAGAAATGAATGTGACTCTTTTAACTGGTCACGTTTCGCTAAAGAAAGCCTATGAACAGATTAATCAAGAATCTATTGAAAAGGCCATTAGCAACACTCAGAAAGTTTTAAAACACCTTAACCCTCGTCTACAGAAAAAGCCTATCGGTCTTGTCGGCTGCAACCCACATGCAGGAGAAGAGGGTGTTATCGATGGAAAAGAGACTCGGATTTATCATAAAGCCATTAAGAAGGCTCGACAGCGAAAAATTAAAGTCGAAGGTCCGCTCGTTCCTGATGTCTGTTTTCAGCCAAAAGAAAGAAAAAAGTATTCTTTTTTTGTCGCCAGCTATCATGATCAAGGTCTTATACCCTTTAAAATGCTTCACGGCACCGATACAGGTATTCAGTTAACTTCCGGTCTGCCCTTTATTCGGACCAGTGTCGATCATGGTACGGCAAAAGATATTTTTGGAAAAAATAAGGCAAACAGTGGCTCTATGGAGGCCGCTATTCGCGTGGCACTTAAACTCGTAAACAAAAAAACAATAAGTTGGTAACCTATGTTTAGTAATCATATTTTTCGAGAGTACGATATTCGAGGCGTTTACAATTCAGACTTTGACAACACTTTTGCAAAACGGCTTGGCAGAGCTTATGCGACGTTTTTGCAGAAAGATGTTTCGGGACCGTTGAAATTATCGGTCGGTTACGATGCACGCTTGTCGAGTCCTTCCATTGCCGAAGCCGTTATCGAAGGTTTTGAAGAAGCTGGTGCCCACGTACTGAAACTGGGTTTAATAACCACACCCATGTCTTATTTTTCAATGTTTGAATTGAATCTTTCCGGCGGGATTATGGTCACAGGCTCTCACAACCCACCTGAATACAATGGCTTTAAATTATCAAAAGGCAAAACAACAATTTTCGGGGAGCAAATTCAAGAATTAAAAACCATTATGGAGTCCGGAGAGTTCATAAGTGGCGAAGGTCGATCTGAAGACTTTGACATTTCAGAAGCCTATGTTGAGCGTTACAAAAAGGAATTTAAAGATCTGAAAGCAATACCTGTTGTTCTTGATTGTGGCAACGGCGCCGCTGGAGCGATTGTCCGGCGCCTGTATGAAGGTGTTGGTTTAAAACCTGAAATCTTGTTTGAAGAGCCCGATGGACGCTTTCCAAATCACCACCCCGATCCAACGGTTGAGTCCAATGTTGATGCATTGAAAAAGGCTGTAAAAGACTCTCAGGCAAGAATAGGCATTGGTTTTGATGGAGACGCCGATAGAATCGGTGTTGTTGATGAAAATGGGCGATTCATTCTCGGCGATGAAATCATGATGATCGCGGCACGAGATATCTTAGCCAAGACTCCCAATGCTAAAATTATCGGTGATGTAAAGTGTTCTGATCGTCTCTATGATGACATCACCAAACACGGTGGTGAGGCTATCATGTGGAAGACAGGGCACAGCTTAATAAAAAACAAGATTAAATCAGAAAAATCCCCTTTTGGTGGGGAACTCAGTGGTCATATCTTTTTTTCTGACCGAAACTATGGCTATGACGATGCTCCTTATGCTGGCCTTCGGTTGGTTGAGATTTTAAGCCGTACTGGGAAATCAATTGATCAATTGCTAGAAGGAGTGCCCAAAAGCTATAGCACACCTGAAATTCGCCTCGAGACAACTGAAGAAAATAAAGTCATTTTGGTTGAAAAACTTCAAGAACATTTCTCAAAACCCCAAGACGGTCTTTCGGTCAACACGATTGATGGTGTACGAGTCAGTTATTCAGATGGGTGGGCTCTGGTTCGATCTTCAAATACTCAACCCGTTATAACCTTAAGGTTTGAGTCGAATTCCGAAGAGGGACTTAATCGAATTCAAACACAAATGATGGAGCTTGTTAATCCCCTATTATGAATGATCGAATTGTCGTGCGCGGAGCGCGTGAACATAACTTAAAGAATATCAATGTCGAGATTGCCAAAAATCAGATCACGGTGATTACCGGCCTATCCGGAAGTGGCAAATCAAGCCTTGCATTTGACACAATATACGCTGAAGGGCAACGTCGGTTTATCGACAGTTTGTCGACATATGCTCGGAACTTTTTGATGCAATTAAGTAAACCCGACGTCGATGCTATTCATGGCCTTTGCCCATCCATTGCAATCGACCAAAAAACAATCGGACATAGCCCTCGATCAACCGTCGGCACAGTTACAGAGATTTACGACTATCTTCGTCTCTTGTACGCAAAAGTTGGAACGCCAACTTGCCCGACTCATAAAGTTCCGGTGGAAGGTCAACCCTTAGACCAAATCAAAGAAGATATCCTAACTAAGTTTGATGACCAGAAGATCATCGTTTTGGCGCCGGTCGCAAAAAGTAAGAAAGGCGAATTTAAAAAGGAAATCGATAGTTGGATTAAAGCTGGCTATTTGTCGGCTAAAATCGATGGTCAGTGGGTTTATCTCGACTCGATAACAGGATTAAAGAAAACTAACCGGCATGACATTGAGATCGTGGTCGACAAGATTCACTTGAAATCTACCGATGAAAGCAGCCACCGTGTTTCTCAGGCCATCGCAAGTGCGGTTGGGCTGACTGATGGGTTGTTAACAGTCGAGACCAAGTCTGGCAAACGTCAAAATTTTTCAACCCGCTTCGCTTGTCCAGAGTGTGGTTACTCTTTCACTAATCTCGACCCCCTACTTTTCAGTTTCAACAACCCAAAGGGCGCCTGTGAAGATTGTAACGGCCTGGGAACTCAAGACATATACGAATATGAAGTATCCGAACATTTACCTGGTGTCGGTCAAAAAAAACATGTTGAGTTTGAAATTGACTCAGACAATCCAGATTTTGAATGGACAGATACCAGTAAATGCGAAACTTGTTTCGGATCAGGCCTTAAAGAAACGGCTCTCAACGTTTTTTTTGAAGATCGAACTATCTATGACCTGAGCCAAGCTTCTATCACCTCACTTTTAGCCTTCTTTGAAAACATAAAAAATTTAGAACATCGCGGAGAGGTCGCTGAACAAATCATTCCTGAGATTCAAACGCGCCTGCAGTATTTAGAAAAGGTGGGGGCCGGATACCTTTCTCTTGCCAGGCGTTCGAAGACTTTATCTGGGGGAGAGGCGCAAAGAATTCGTTTAGCCTCACAAGTGGGCACACCTCTAGTTGGAGTTCTTTATGTTTTGGATGAGCCTAGCATTGGACTACACCCAAGAGATCATCAAAATGTCCTTGCAGTTCTTAATGAAATAAAAAACCGAGGAAACACCATCATCGTTGTCGAGCATGATGAAGACACAATTAGAGCCGCCGATCACGTGATCGATATAGGTCCAAAAGCCGGTCGTCTCGGAGGTGAACTGATTTTTCATGGGTCTTATAAAGACCTTGAAAAGTCCACAGGCCTCACCGGTGAGTATTTATCGGGTAAAAGATCCATTCCAATTCCCGAAAAAACCAGGGCCATTGGTAAAGAGAAGATTTCAATCAAAGGCGCCTCTGGGAATAACCTTAAGAACCTTGACGTTGATTTTCCATTAAAACAACTTATTGGTGTTACCGGAGTCTCAGGCAGCGGAAAGAGCACTTTGATAATCGACACACTCTATAAAAGTGTGGCAAATGAATTTCTAAAGAGATCGTTTTTACCGGCCCAGCATGCCAGCATTAAGGGACTTGATCACTTGGATAGCATTATTCAAATTGACCAAAAACCAATTGGTCGAACCCCACGTTCCTGTCCGGCCACTTACGTAGGAATTTTTCCCTTAATACGTTCACTCTTCACTCAACTTCCTGAATCCAAAATTCGGGGTTACGAAGCAGGGCGGTTCAGTTTCAATGTAAAAGGCGGTCGTTGCGAAAACTGTCAGGGTGCCGGTGTATCAAAAATTCAGATGCAATTCTTATCCGACGTTTATGTTAAGTGTGATATCTGCCAAGGCAAACGCTACAACCCTGAAACTTTACTAGTACGCTATAAAGGAAAGAATATTCATGATATTTTATCAATGACCGTCGAAGAAGCTTTTGCATTCTTTGAAAACCATCGCCCTATAAAACGTAAATTAGAAACGTTGATGAAGGTCGGACTTGATTATATTACGCTCGGCCAAAACTCAACCACCCTCTCCGGTGGCGAAGCTCAACGAGTCAAACTCAGCAGAGAATTATCTAAAAAGATAACAGGCCATACTTTGTATATTTTGGACGAACCTACCACTGGTCTACATATTCATGATGTCGCCAATTTAATTACGCTTTTAGGAGAGCTTGTCGATCGGGATAACACCGTTGTCGTTGTCGAACATAATCTCGACGTTATTAAATCTTGTGACTATCTCGTAGACCTTGGCCCAGAGGGGGGAGAAGAGGGTGGACATCTGGTCTATTCAGGTCCAGCCATGGGTTTATTAGACGTAAAAGAAAGTCTGACAGGCCAGTATTTAAAAAATTATCTAAAGACAAGCTCCAAGAGGAAACAATGAAAGCACTGTTTAAAAAACATATCGAGCATCGAGTCACTCAAGCAAAAAAGTTATTAGAAGAGGAACATCTTGATTGTCTTTTCATTGAAAGTGGTTTCCCCGAATATTACTACCTTGATGATCAACCAACATTCTTTAAAGCCAATCCACATTTCAATTTTTTCTGCCCCGATCCAGGGCAAGGTCATCTTTTAAAGATTACAAAAGACTCTGAAAAACCCATTCTTTTCTATTATATTCCTGATGATTTTTGGCATGAGGTTTCCTCTTTAAAAGGAGAATTTTGGGAGGATTTTTTTAATATAAAAGTATTCAACGACACGGAAAAAGCGTGGAAAGAAGCTGAAGAACCCAACAAACAATGTGCCGTTGTCAGTCCCAACTCAGAAATGGCGCGAAAGCATTTTTGCCAGCCGGCCAGCTCGACTCTTCTTTCAAAACTGCATTGGATCCGGTCTCAAAAGTCGGATTATGAAATTGAGTGTATACGTTTAGCAAACAAGAAAGCAGCAAAAGGTCATCTTCGCGCCCGAGATTGTTTTTTAGATGGCGCTTCCGAGTGGACACTTTTTATGGAGTACCTTCTTGCCTCCGATCAAAGAGAGGGTGAAATTCCATACAATAGTATTGTGGCTCTGGGTAAAAATTCAGCGATCTTACATTATCAATTTCCTAAAAAGGAGGGTTCTGGCTCTACTTTTTTAATTGATGCCGGCGCCCGTGTGCATGGTTATTGTAGCGATATCACCAGAACTTATGTGCAAAACTCTGTAGATACTGAGTACAAAGAAATTCTAGCCCGCGTTGAAAGTAATCAAAAAGCTTTGTGCGCCATGGTCAGCCCAGGTGTTGATTATGTAGCAATTCATCGTGCTTCCTATCAAATGGTGGCTCAAATTCTTATAGACTTTAATTTATTTTCCGGCTCACTTGAAGAGGCCTTAGCAGCCAAGGTTCCTTTTCATTTTTATCCCCATGGAATCGGTCACCCTCTTGGAATACAAGTTCATGATGTTGGCGCTAAGCAAAATGATTCCTCCGGGACGACCATCAATCAGCCTACGGATTTTCCTTATCTTCGCACACTCAGAACAATACAGGCCCAGGATGTTTTAACTATTGAGCCAGGGTTTTACTTTATTCCGCTTCTTCTAGAACAATTAAAGAAAAACGAATCGATCTCAAAGAAAATCAATTGGGCAATGATTGAGAAATTTTCCCAATACGGGGGAATCAGAATCGAAGATAATGTTGTGGCGTTAAAAAGTGGATCCGATAATCTAACACGGCCTTTTTTACCCTAAGCGACTTCCGTTTTATTGTGGAGAGCAAACTCCCAGCTCAAAGTATTTTTGATATAAAATAGTTCAAATTGGCGCTTGTGATCTTTTGGTAAGTAGAGCTGGCTTTGTCCGTCTTCTTCTGAGTGGCGTTTGGCTTGCTTTAAACTAAGTGTACGCCCTTCTTTTAGATATCTAACAAATCTTTTATTTCTCGGTAAATAGATAAATGCATCAAAGGTAACCGGAGTTTGTGGTGGGATAACTTTAATATCCACAAAATACATGTCTGACTTGTCCGACTCACTTAAAGTCGGCAGCAACATTTCTCTTTGTACAAACGCAACGTTAAAGTAGGTACCATTCTGATTTTGATGGTTCACATTGAACTCGGTGAATTCTGCAACTGACGCAATATAATTTTTTACTTCAAAGTCTATTATATAGGGGTGACTAATATCACCGACGGTATTCTGCTCTTTTAAGGATTGTACTACCACCTTTTTAAATTCTAGTAGCTCAGCCTCTAAGTCTGCATCTTGAATCGTTGTCAGCATTAAGTATCCCTTAATTTTACCAAGGTCGACAGTGAAAACAGCAATTTTCTGAGAGCTAAATCTTTTAATTTCCTTAGCGCGCGGGGCTTTAAAAACTTTTTCAAGTCCAAACTCACTAGCAGTTTCTAAGACATTTTTCTGGCGAGCCTGTTCACGTTTTGATTTTTCTTTGTCCTTTTTTTTAGCGTCTTCATCTACTTCTTTTGCATCCGCCAATTGTACTTTTCCAAAGGCTTTTCCACTTTGGTCCTTTGGTTTTTTACTCTTATCTGGAGCTAAATCTAAAATTCCTTTCGATCTAGCTTTTTGTTGGCGTACCGAACTTTCCGAAGAGTTTTGAGTTGAATTCCTGGACTCTTCTGCTTCACCACTGATTTCTTTTGGATTGTTCGAATTTTCACCATTTAGGTTATCATCTAAAAGACCATTGAGCTTTGCACTTTGTTGATTCACTTTATCAAGACTGCTGGAACTTGTTGGTTTTTTATCGATACTTCCGCCAGAGACATGAGAGTAGCCTGGCCCATTGCTAGAATTCGATGTTCCGTTTCTATTACGTCCAGAATCATTCACACTCAAACTGCTTGATTCGTTATCTTTATTTATATCTCTGTTTGTTAAACTATCCTTGCTGGCTTTTGCTGCCGCGGAATCGTTATCACGATCATCGTTACTGTTGGATGTGGATGAAGAATCAGAAGGTTGATTGGTACCATCGAGTGCTGAAAAAAGTTTATTTAATACACTATTTTTATTCTCTTCTTCTCGACTGCCCCTATCCTTAAGAAACACGGAATTGGGTCCAAGTGCTCCATCTTTATCAGGCTTGCCATTTTTTAATTTCTCTAACTCTTCTTCTTTCATTCTTTGGAAATTAACAATTTTCATCCATAAGTTGTGTGCCGTAATAACACCTTGTATTTTCAGATCAGCGACAGAAGTTGATAGAGCTTTTCTAGTCTTGAAATCCTGATTCTCTCCAAAAGTTAAAACCGGTGTATTGAGGGCCATTTTGAAAATCTTAGGAAACTTTGCTGCTCTTTGATGAGGATAAGAAACACTAACTCCGACTAAGTCGGGCTGTTGCTCAACACAAATTGCAAGGAACTCTTTTAGGTCCGTACAATAAGAAACTTCAACGGGCCTTTGATCGTTCACTCGATCCGTAACGTTTTTTAACAAGGTACCGTCAAAGCCAAGTAGAATGACTTTTAAATTGCTTTCTTCCACGAATTCTAATCGGCAAAAAGACCTGTAAATTAAAGGTTTTGCCAAAAATAGAAAAAGAAACTGGAAAAATTAGCAAAAAAAAACACAGACTTTCATCTGTGTCTTTTTTATATAGATTCTAAGTCTTTAGTCTTATTGGCCAAGAGCAGATGAAATAGCTCCACCAATTCCACTGGTTACTAGGAAAGCAAGAATCACAAGTGATTCCATAAGGGCTAGTGAAAGAACTAGAGGTACAAACATTTTACCACCTGCAGATGGGTTTCTGGCGATACCATCAAGAGCAGCAGCTGCCGCTTTTCCTTGTCCACCAGCAGCTCCAAATGCAGCAAGACCAACACCCAGTCCAGCACCAAGACCCATCAAGCCAAGAAAGCTCCCGTCAGACAATGTATCAAGTGTGAAAGCCCCACCTTCTGCAGCCAAAGCTTGTGTAGCAAAAAATAGAACGCCTAGCACCGTTGCAACTTTGTTAAATAATTTCATCGAAGTTTCTCCTTTATTTAATGATCATCGTGAGGTTGAGCCATCATGACATAGGTCATTGATAACAAAGTAAATACAAACGCTTGGATAAAACATACCAGCAATCCCAGCGCATAAAAGACTATAGGAACAAAGTAAACGAATGGTGAGGGCAGCAGGTCCAAAAAGAACCCGACCACTGCGTGGTCACCGGTCATATTTCCTGCCAAACGCAATCCAAGCGTCAAAGGCCGAAAACAATGAGACAAAATTTCAATCACCAACATCAAAGGCCAAAGCCAAATAAAGCTGATGGGAAGGTGGCCCGTAAAATCTTCGTAATATTTAAAGCCTTTTTTACGGATTCCAACGTAGTTGTATACGAGAAATGAGAAAATTCCGACGGCAAATGTGGTGTTAAAGTTATCAGTCGAAGGTGTCATACCAGGCAGTAGACCTACCAGATTGTTGATCAGTACAAAGGTGAAAATGGAGGCAAACAAAGGTACGTATTCTTTATTACCTTTTCCCAACACCATTTCCGTGAGACTCACGATAAATTCAGTAAGGCCTTCAAAAATTCCCTTAATGGAAACTTTGCCTGCGGGAACAATTGCTGATTCTCCTGAGCCTAAAGCCATACGGCCCGCCAAAGAAAAGACAATTAAACCACCCGTTACAACAGCGGCCGTAGCAACATGGTGGTTGGTGTGGTCTACACCGGCGATCATTTGGGTCCAATTAAAATGACTTGCTGACAACTTAACTACCTATTCTTTTTGTATCGCTGCCCAGAAAATTGAACTCAAAACAACCGGAACAAACCCAAGGGCCAAGAAAACCGGAGCTGAGTTCACCATCTCCGTCAGTCGATAAACTACATAAATTAAAATAGGCCACTTGAATACAATGGCACCAACGATCAAAGCAATATTTTTTTTCAAAAAAAACAAATAGACAGAAAGGCTTACAGATAAAAGGCTCAACCATATAAACAGCTCTCCAATAGCGAAATTCAGCGCCGAATTAAGCTCAAAGACGCTTAGCATCAAAGTGGTCGCTAGCAGGGTCACAAGTCCATGAATTGCTAAAAAAGGACCGAAATTACTTAGAGTTGGTGTAGAGGAAGGCATGGAGAGTCCATATCACAAGGGAGAGGCCGAAGAGAAGGCCCAAGGTCAGATTTAGATCCCATCCCAAAGCCTCAGCGACGGTCGGATAGGCCACGTAGCTGACTAAAAAGAAGCTTGAAAGCTCAAATCCAAGGCCCAATGCCTGTTTATAATCCACTCTTGCCTCGAAAAGCTTTTAAAGGCTCGATCGGCCAAAGGACTCTCACCGAACCTCTTTATCAATGCTTTTAATCCAGGGTTATTAATAGGTAACAACCCTTAATTTGAATCAATCGGAATTCCATTTTCATCACTGTCTTCATCGTGAATAAGTGCAACACCGGTAACATATTCTTGGGGTTTCAATGAAATAAGCCGAACACCCTGGGTGTTTCGTCCCATTTTTGAGATATCCTCACATGACATTCTAATGGTTTGGCCTTTGTCAGTTGTAATCACAATATCATCTGTATCTATAACTCCGCGGGCCGCCACGACATCACCCAGTTTTTCCACAGATTTTTGCGTGATAATTCCTGATCCACCACGCCCCTGGGTTCGGTATTCATCGACAGGGACTCTTTTACCGTATCCACTTCGCGTGCATATGAGAAGATCAAGTTTGGAGTCTTTCGGTAAAACTTCTAAGCCAACAACACTATCATCTTTCTGCAAAGTAATAGCTTTAACTCCACGAGCCGTTCGCCCCATAGCCCGGACATCGCCCTCATCGAATCGAATGGATTGTCCCTTCTGAGTAGCAACAAGAAGGTTACATTTGCCATCACTGATCTTCGCTTGCAGAAGTTCATCATCTAAATTGGTGGTTAAGGCAATAATTCCTGACGGTCTTGGTCTCGTAAAAGCACTCAGCGGAGTCTTTTTAATAGTACCATTTTTTGTAATCATAACTACAAAACGGTCATCTTGAAACTCAGTAACGGGAAGGACAGCTTGAACAACCTCTTTATTAATTTCAACGACATTGACCATCGCCTTACCTTTAGAGGTACGACTTCCCTGAGGAAGCTTGTGAACCTTAGTCCAATAAACCTTGCCTTTGTCCGTAAAGACGAGAAGGGTCGTTTTGGTATCAGCTACGAAAATCGTGGTGACATAATCTTCTTCTTGAGTGGTTGCACCCTTAACGCCTTTTCCTCCGCGTTTTTGTTGCTTGTACTGCTCTATAGGGATTCTTTTGATGTACCCATTTTGAGTTAACGTCACCACCATAGTTTCACTAGCAATAAGATCTTCGTCATCAATCTCTTCATCATCATCTGAGATTTGCGTTCTTCTGGGATCCGCATATTTCGCTTTAATTTCTAAAAGTTCTTCTTTGATAATGGCGTAAATCTTTTTAACGTCTTGTAACACCTCTCGAAGCCACTGGATTTTTTCACGCAGCTCAACGAGTTCATCAATAATTTTTTGTTTTTCCAAGCCTGTTAGCCGTGACAATTTCATATCTAAAATCGCTTGGGCTTGTTTTTCACTAAATTGAAATTGATCCATCAATGCGACACGAGCTTCAGCTGTCTCTTTCGAGGCTCTGATTGTCGCCACAATGGCATCGATGTTATCTAATGCTTTTTGTAACCCTTCTAAAATGTGAGCTCTAGCTTCAGCTTTTTTGAGTTCGAACAAACAACGCTTTGTAACGATGTCTTTTCTATGAACAATAAATGCCTGAAGAGCACTTTTCAGATCAAACATTCTTGGTTGCGTTCGCGCATCCAAAGCCAGCATGCGGATACCAAAGCTAACTTGCATTTGAGTGTATTTGTAAAGCCTATTTAAAATCACGTTGGCGTTCTCATTCTTTTTAAGAACGATAACAATCTGCATTCCTTCGCGACTGGACTCATCTCGAATATCTGAAATACCTTCAACGCGTTTGTCTCGTACTAAATCAGCGATACTCTCAATCAACCGAGCTTTGTTAACTTGATAGGGTATTTCGGTTACGTGAATTTCTTCTCGATCATTTTTCTTTTGTATAATTTCAGCAACGGCTTTGATCTGAATAATTCCATGGCCTTTTTTATAGGCCTTTAATAAACCTTGGCGACCCGAAATCACTCCAGAGGTTGGAAAATCAGGTCCCGGAATAATCTCAATCAATTCATCAAGGCTTGTTTCTGGCTTATCAATCAGCGTCACACAACCATCGATCACTTCTCCTAAATTATGGGGAGGAATATTGGTCGCCATCCCAACAGCAATCCCAGAGGAACCGTTCACCAACAGGTTGGGGAACTTCGAGGGGAGAACCGTTGGGATAAAAAGAGA
The DNA here is from genome assembly GCA_964230555.1 of Bdellovibrionales bacterium. GTDB lineage: Bacteria > Bdellovibrionota > Bdellovibrionia > Bdellovibrionales > JAGQZY01 > JAGQZY01. Next base: position 6,512 of record CAXRIX010000082.1, on the reverse strand, counting down.
ATCATCATAGTTTGGCTGAAAAGGAACCGTCTCTTTTTCAATATCCTCAAGCAAGGCTTCTGCCAATCGAGTCATACGCACTTCTGTATAACGTTGAGCTGCCGGGCTATCACCATCAATCGATCCAAAGTTTCCTTGCCCATCAACCAAAGGATAACGAAGTGAAAAGTCCTGCGCCATGCGGACCATCGTGTCGTAGGCCGCGGTGTCACCATGGGGATGATATTTACCAATAACATCACCGACAACACGAGCCGATTTTTTATAAGGTTTATCGTGAGTATTCCTTAAATCGTGCATGGCATAGAGGATGCGTCGATGGACCGGTTTAAGACCATCTCTTATGTCAGGAAGAGCTCGTCCAACGATGACACTCATCGAATACTGAAGATAAGCATCTTTCATCTCTTTATTGATATCTATTTGCGAAATATTTTCGTTTATTTCTTCGCTCATTGTCTAATCCTAAACGTCTAACTCTTTAACAGAAAGTGCATTGTCAGAAATAAAGTTTTTTCGGGGTTCAACGCTTTCACCCATCAAAACACTAAAAATTTCATCGGCAGCGATAGCATCATCAATTGTCACTTGTAGCAAGTGTCGGTTCGCCGGGTTAAGTGTCGTTTCCCAAAGCTGATCTGGGTTCATTTCTCCAAGACCCTTATACCGTTGGATATAGGCGCCTTTGCGTCCTAGCTCCATAAAGTGCTCATAGAAACTTCCGTAATCGTAAAAGGTTTCTTGCGACTTTTCGTTTTCAATCACAATTGGCAATTTTAAAACAGAGTTTAAATTATCCCATAGCTGCCATACTTGCTGCCAATCGGCGGCCGCTACTTTTTTAGCATTTAACATGTTGTCCTGGTAGTGCCCGAAACGGCTGGTCCTAAAAACAACACTCTCTTCCGAGTGACTGACCAGTTCAATATCAGTGATGTTGTAATGCTCTTCTTCAGATATTTTCTTTTTAAGTCCTGCAACCAATTCTTCGCTTTTTTGCTGACTCGAAAGAAGTTGGTCGACTTTGATATTTTCTCTTAAAAGAAACTTAATTAAATCGGGCTCCATGGTGTGAGCATGATTTTTGAGAAGTTTCGAAAACTTTAGTGCATTCATGATAAAATTTCGAAACTTGTCATCTGTTGGGGTGCCATAACCTTCAATTTTCAAGTTAGTCAGAGTGTTATCTAACAAAAATTCCGTCAGATGTTTTTCGTCTTTTAAATAAACTTCCTCTTTACCTTTTTTGTAACGATAAAGAGGTGGTTGAGCGATGTAGACATAACCTCGCTCAACAATTTCAGGCATTTGTCTAAAGAAGAAGGTCAACAACAAGGTACGAATGTGTGAACCATCGACGTCCGCATCCGTCATAATAATAATTTTATGGTAGCGGACCTTGTCTGGGTTCATGTCATTTTTACCGATTCCTGCTCCAAAAGCCGAAATCATCATTTTTATCTCTTCATTTGAAAGCATTTTGTCGAATCTTGCTTTCTCAACATTTAAAATTTTACCACGTAAAGGAAGTACCGCTTGGGTTCTTCTGTCACGGGCTTGCTTCGCTGAACCTCCGGCAGAGTCTCCCTCGACCAAATAGATTTCACAAAGAGAGGGGTCTTTTTCTTGGCAATCCGCCATTTTCCCCGGCAACGAATGAGAATCCAGAGCTGATTTTCTCCGTGTCAGTTCACGGGCTTTTCGCGCCGCCATCCGAGCTCTTGCTGAGTCCACACATTTTCCGACGATGGACTTAGAGCTGCCAGGGTTACGATCAAACCAATCCGCTAGTTTTTCATTAACAAGAGACTCAACAATACCTTTAACTTCATTGTTTCCTAACTTGGTTTTTGTCTGTCCTTCAAACTGAGGTTCAGGAACTTTTACAGAGACGACAGCAGCGAGTCCCTCGCGGATATCATCACCGTCCAAATTAGTTTTCAAATTTTTTAATAAATTTTTATTCTGGGCGTAGGCATTGGTTGTTCGAGTCAAAGCTCCCCGGAAACCAACCAAGTGAGATCCACCCTCATGAGTGTTGATATTGTTACAGTAAGTAAATATTTGTTCCGAATAAGAGTCGTTCCATTGCATGGCAATTTCAACGTCAACACCTTCTTTATTTCCTTGAAAATAAACAACGTCACTGTGTAACGGTTTTTTGTTTCCGTTTATGTGTTTGATAAACTCTTTAATTCCATCAGCATACTGAAAGTCTGACTTCTTTTCTGATTCGGCTCTTTCGTCAGTCAGTTCAAAGTGCAATCCAGCATTTAAAAAAGCCATTTCTCGAAATCGATTGGCAAGTGTCTCGAAATTAAAGGCGAGACCATCTTCTTTAAAAATCTCTTTATCAGGTTTAAAGCTAACGATTGTTCCCGTGGTGTCTGTCGATCCCGAGTCTTTTAATTCCGAAACGGGTTTTCCTTTTTCGTAATCTTGTTTCCATATACGACCATCTCGGTGCACTTCAACTTTACAAAAAATGGAGAGAGCATTGACGACCGAGGCTCCAACACCATGCAGACCGCCCGACACTTTATAAGTGTCTTTATCAAATTTACCACCGGCATGAAGAACGGTAAAAACAACTTCCATAGCTGATTTTCCGCTTTTGTGCTTGGCTACTGGGATTCCACGACCGTTATCCTGAATCGTAATACTTTCATCGTTATGAATATTGATTTTAATTTTACTGCAATAACCCGCAAGGGCTTCATCCACAGCGTTATCCACAATTTCATAAACCAAATGATGATAACCTCGAACACCTGTATCACCAATGTACATCCCGGGACGTTTTCGAACGGCCTCTAAACCTTCTAAGACCTGGATCGAATCCGCATCATATTTTTTCTTATTTTCCGTAGGTTTATCCACTACCACTTCCTGACTTTCAGACACTCAGGCCTCCCGTAAGCAACCTGTCACTTTCAGCAAAAACACCCTCTTTAACATCAAATACGGATTGACTAGCCACTTGGGGAATCGATGTCGCATCTGTCGTTGTTAAAAAAATCTGTGCCTCCGTTGAAAGCAAATAATTTACAAACCTCATTTGTTTTTCTCGATCCAGTTCTGAAAGAACATCATCGAGGAGCAAAATGGGAAACTCTCTGTGGGCCCTGTAATGTATCCTAGTTTGCGCCATTTTGAAAGCTAATATAATAGCTCGTTGTTGACCTTGTGAACAGAAAAAACGGGCTTCTTGGCCGTTAAAATCGAACTGAATATCATGTTTGTGTGGTCCCACCAAACACACGCCAGAGGCCCATTCCCGCTCTCCCAGTTCGCTCCATCTTTTGTACATAGCGTTACTGATCTCGTCCACTGTTCGAACCTTAGTTCGCTGACCGGACATAAAATAACGGATCGAAATGTTGCCATAATGTTCATCCATAATTTTTAAAAATTCATCTAATAACAGAGGTTCGATCTCTTCTATCGCCTGTAGTCTTAGGTGGGTTAACAACGCTCCTTTTTCAAAAAGAATTGTCGTCAGGTTTTTATTGATTTTTTTGCCTTGAATTTCGTCAATCTGACCATCTCTAACTTTTTTTAAAAGTCCATTTTTCTGTTTTAATGCCTTTTTAAAATCACTCATTATCTGAGCAAAGCTAGGGAAAATTGAAAGACATAAATCATCAATAAGATCGCGCCTTTTTTGCGCCGAATCTTTAACAATCAAAAGGCTTTCTGGTGAAAAAAGGAGTGAAGGAAACTTCTGTCTTAAGCGTGGAGAAGAGCTTGGTTTGGAGTTAACCAACAAACGCCTCTTACCATTTAAGCTATTGATTTCAATAGTATTTTCGAGATTATTCTGACTGTTTTTAGCACCAATATAGAAACCTTTTGAGTGGTTTTTATTGATAAAATCTTGCCATCGATTGGTTCGAAAAGACTTACCGTGGGTCAGCAAGTACAGAGCTTCGACCAAGTTTGTTTTTCCCTGACCATTTTGGCCTCTGAAAACGTTTAAACCAGAATTTAAGTCGACAGTTTGACTTTCAATATTTCTAAACTGTCTCATAAAAAGTCTGGTAAATTTCATGAACATTAACCTTTTGATGGCAACTTTTTGGAAAACCCTGTTAATGGTTTTTATAAAAAGGTTTTTTAGTCGAAATATTTTTGCTGTGGTTAAGTCTGTTTGTTTTCTATGAAACCATACAGCGACAACACATTATTTAACTTTTTGGGTCATATGCGCATAGGCATTACAACACAGGTGTAGTCTTTGTCTTTTGATGGTCGAATCAGTCCAGGGGACAGTTGACTATCCAGTTCCAATTCCAAAGTGTCATCATCAAAACTATTCAGGATATCCAAAATGTACTTTGCATTAAAACCGATTTTCAGATCTTCCCCAGTGTAATCCACATCAATTTCTTCTTTAGCGTCACCCAGTTCTGGATTGTTTGAGGAAATTTCCATTTTCCCTTTAGCCAAAGCGATGGTAACACCTTTCGATTTTTGGTTGGATAAAAGTGAAACTCGTTTGATTGAACTTAGTAAAGATTCGCGACTAATCGACGCGGTTTTCTTTAAATTCTGGGGAATAAGTTGTTGATAATTGGGATATTTCCCCTCTATCAATCGAACCATCAAAACAGTGGTTCCAGTCTTAACGATGAGTTGCGATCCTTCAACCGCCATTTGAATCGGCTGATCACTGAAGTCGATAATTTTCTTTACCTCAGCCAACCCTTTTCGGGGAATAATAACGCCCGTATTGATTATGTTTGCGGTTTCATCGTTGGTAAAACGATCCACTAAACTCAGGCGATGTCCGTCGGTAGCTACCATCCGAAATTGAGTTCGACCTTCAACGGTTTTCTTTTCGAAATACACTCCGTTCAAGTGGTAGCGAGTCTCATCGTTTGAAACACTGTAAATTGTTCGTTCAATCATGTCGTTTAAAACATCAGGATTCACTTCGATAAAATCGTTTGTTTTAAATGTGGGAAAAACTGGGTATTCCTCTGGCGAGATACCCACAATGTTAAACACAGATTTGGCTTGTTTAATCTGAAGGCGGTTGTTGGCTTTCGACTCAAGAACAATCGCTCCTTCCCCTAGCTCACGAACAATATCAAAAAGATTTTTCGCATTAACTGCAATTTTACCTTCAGTGTCGATTTCAACATCAACCTGATCGGTCAGGCTGACTTCCAAGTCGGTGGCAAAAACTTGCAACTTCCCCTCTTCGGCTTGAAGCAAAATGTTGATCAAGATGGGCATGGTGTTTCGTTTCTCAACGATGTTCTGTGTTTTGCTTAACAACGCCACAAGATCTTTTTTATCAACTTTGAGTTTCATACTGCTCCCCTTTGGGTTTGTTTGAGCGAAAGTGAGAAAATACTACCCATCTCACCAACGCTTGTCTCTGAGAATTTTTTATTTTTTTTGCCCTCTTTTTAATAGCTACCTCTATTAATAATTAAACTAGTAGTAGTAGTAGGCCCTGTTAAAATCTGGGTTTAATCTCTAAGTTATTAAAATTTCAAGCCAATCAATGTGGAAATTATATCTTAAAAAAGCCACTCTAAATTCAGCAAAAATGTGGATAAAAATTCTCCCTATTTAATTCACTCTGTTAGCCACATGTTTTTCCACATACGTTATTCACACCCCTGTGATATTGTGGATACGGCTCTGTAAGTCTTCAAAATCCTTCTTTAAATCCGAATTCTTAGTCAGTTCTTTTTCGATTTTCCGCAACGCATTCAAAACAGTTGTATGATCGCGTCCTCCAAAGGCTCGACCGATTTCAACCAGTGATTTATCGAGGTGATTTTTGATCAAATACATACTGAGTTGGCGAGCCAACAGTAGCGGTTTACTTCTATTTTTGGATTTTAAATCAACGACACGAACTCTAAAATGTTCTGCTGTCAGTTTTTGAATATCTTCAATGGTCATCGTGGTGGTTTCGTCGTGGACTGCCAGCACTTTTTTGGTCAACTCAAGATTGATTTGGAGGCCTTGCAAATCAGAGAACATTTTGACTTTATTAAGGTTTCCTTCAAGCTCTCGAATCGACCGTTTCGAAATTTTAGCTATATATGTAGCCACTTCGTTTGAGATCGACATCATTTTTTTCTCTGCTTTGTAGCGTAGAATAGCCAATCGAGTTTCAAATTCTGGCATTTGGATGTCAGCAATCAGGCCCCATTCCAAACGAGTCCGTATTCGATCCTCTAACCCTTTGATATCTTTGGGCATTCTGTCAGACGCGACAACGACTTGGCGGCCTTTTTCAAAAAAATCGTTCAATGTATGGAAAAATTCCTCCTGAACAGCCTCTCCTTTACCTAATACTTGGATATCATCCATTAATAATAGGTCACATTTTTCACGATATCGGTGCCGAAACTTATCCATTTCGCCTCGTCGAATGCTTGAGATACATTCGTTCAAGAATCTTTCAGCCGAGATGTAGGAAATTTTTAAATGGGGTAGATTTTCTCGGATATGGTTGCCAACTGCGTGTAATAAGTGAGTTTTTCCCA
>CAXRIX010000081.1:0-5450 GCA_964230555.1 Bdellovibrionales bacterium | reverse complement strand
GGGGCCTTTTCTGTTTCAGGCTCCGGGTGAGCCACAGCAATTGAGCTTTCGATTTTCTCCGTTTTCTTTTGTTGGCTTAGCTGCCGATTGATCTTTTCGAGGGTCTGACTGCGCAATTCCTCTTTTTCAAGTTTCTGTTGCGCTTGCATCCATAATTTTTGCAGGGCGGCCAGTTGATTGGAAAGTTCTCGGTTGTCTTTTGAAAGGGACAGTGACTTCTTCTCGGACTGGCTGAGGCTGTCGTCACTTTTTTCAACCCGAGTTCTTAAGGTCTTGAGCTCGGCTTTTAACTTTTGGATTTCTTCAGAATGGGCTGAGCGCAATTCATCTTGTTCGTCTTTATGATTTTCTAAGGTCCGTTTCATGCGCAAACGTTCATTTTTCAACTCGTTAAGCTCTTCCGTAGCCTTTTTTAAGCGGATCCTATTTTTCTTTTCTTCATGCAGTTGTAATTGCATTTTATCGAAATCGGCTTGCAGCTCGTCTTTTTTCTCCCGTAAAAAGCGATTGCTTTCGGTGAGGCTGGTGATTTTACTGTCCAGTGATTGGAGATTTTTTTGACTCGCAGATTTTAAATTCTGCAACTGCTCGCGAAAAAAGTTCTCTTTCTCAATAATTTCATTACGGAGATCGGTGAAGTTCCGTTGTAACAAGCGGTTGGATGATTCTGACTGGCGAACATGCTTGTGGCTTTTATGGAGACCTTGAGCCATGTCGATTAGAAGTTGTCTTAATTTTTCTTTGGCGCGAATTCGCACTCGATGCATGATATCAAGTTTCTTTTGCAAACTCTGAATCTGCTTTTGTTTTTCGACAAGCTCGGCTTGCCGATTTTTATCTTTTTGGCGTGTGGTTGCATAAAGTTCATTGTAGCGCAGTTCTAAAAGATCCGATTCTTTTCTCAAGCTTTCGGCTTGGCGTTGTTGATCTTGCTTTTGAGTGCTCCAGATTTTTTCTTTTTCTTTAATAATTTCTATTTGTGCCAAAACATTCTCACGTTTGCGATTCAGTTCGGCGATTTCTTTGTCTTGAGTGAGGATTCGTTGTTCCAATTGTGAGTTTCGACGGATGTTAACTTTGAGTCGTGATGAGAGGTCTTCGTTTTGTTGAATCAGCATTTCGACCGTCGCCGAATGCAGTATATCTAAAGGAATTTTATCAAGGTTTGGAGGAGGAGGAACCTCGGTGGGTAGGGGAACAGGGATCATGTTTGTTTTGTTCTCATCCATTCTTCCTCCTTGAAGAAATGACGGACATTCCTTTGTCCTCACCTTCAAATTATCCCAGTCCACACGATTTATGTCCAGTTGACGGCCTAGAACAGCCTCTTGAAGCGTAAAAACTAGACTAAAGCAATGTCAAAAAGCCGCCGATACAAAGGTATGGCACAAGCTCCAAAAGCATCTTTTTCTCTGAAAGAAATCGGACCGGGTACGGATCTCGAATCCTACGCCAAAACCCGTGGTGGTAAGACTCATACCGAGGTTAAATTTACCAATCACCTTGAGGAGCTTTTGAAAGAAGGCATCGATGGTGACAATAATTTCGATACCTCCAATCATGCTGGTTTAACCTATGGGCATGCGATCCTAGCGGCCGTGGTTTACGAAAAATATGACATGGCCATTAAAGAGTTAGACACCTTACTGAGTCTTCGTCAGGATTATCCCGATTTTGGAGAAAAGGCCGGCCGCTATGTGCAGCATGGGAAAAGCTTAGTCCGAGCTATTAAGGCCAAACGTGCTGTTGGAAAACTTCCCCATGTCTCAAAGAGTAAACAAAAAGAGCTGGTGGCAACACTAAGCTATCATTTTAAAGAATTGCGCTCCTGCATTTTAAATATCGAAAAAGTCGAGCGCTATGTTCGCAAAGAAGATATCAGTTCGACTCGCTGGTTTATGATTAGTTTGTACTGGTCCATTGCAGCCGTCTTTGGTTTTTCCGCTTTCCAAGCGGCCTATCCAGATGTTTTTGTCGCCTTCCATCAGATTTTGACCCATCACCTCCACCAATTCTTTTTAGGATTGGCGCAGTTTCTTTTTCCTATTTAAGTTCGCGATAAATCTTATCCAGTAAAGGCACTGAAAATCCCGCAGGAACCTTTTTGCCATTGATAAAAAGTGACGGTGTGCCGCTGATATTAAGATCGGTGCCGACTTGCGCTTGATCACGAATGATTTCGCGGATCTCTTCTGAGGCTTGGCAGGTCATGACTTCATCGTAATTAAGGCCAAGAGCTTCGGCGTTGTCTTTGAGTTGGGACTTGACCTGATCTTGACTCATTAAATTGGGTTGATTTTCAAAGATCCAAGTTTGGACTTTCCAGGGTACGCCTTGGCGGCCGGCACATTGAGAGATTCGAGCCAGCATACAGCGCGTGCCTTCGGCGTGAGGAATCGCTGAGTTGCAGGCTCCATCCAGAGGCCAGGCTTGAAATGAAAACTGAACGTCAGGCCGTTTGGCTAAAAACTGTTTGATAATAGGGTAGGCGTTGGCGCAATGTCCGCAAAGGAAGTCAGCGAATTCAACAATTTTCATTTTTGCACTAGCATCGGCATTTTTGACCAACGGCTCGGCTGGAACCACAGATTTTTCGGGAGTGTTGGCCCACTGTTCATACTGTAGCATGACCATCTCTTGAATCTCTTCAGCGTTGTAGGAAGACAGGCTGTTTTTATTGATAAAAAATGCGAAGGCAAGAATCGTTAACGCCGTGATTGGATAAAGCTTCAAGTCCAAGGCTGAAAACATGGGAGTTTTGCCAACCATGATCCAAGTTCCGATCAGCATTAACAGCGATAACACATAGGCCGTGGTGCACGCTGGGCACACCGTGTGCAGCATAAAGTAAGAGATAAAACCCATCACGACGCTGACGACAAAAATGCCTAGGGCCATGACTTTTAAAGGGCCGCCCAAGGCGCGTTGGGTTTCAGGCTTTACCAATGGAAAACGCCAGCAAATTAAAAACAACAAGAAGGCGAAGTTAACCAAGCCACCGAAAATGGCGACAGGAATTCCAAGAACTTCAGAGTAGGAGCTGGCGGTGGTGGTGTCGCAATTGACAGTCGAACTAACGTTGCAAATTCCACCCTCTGAGCCCTGGCCGTATTTAAACTCAAAATGATGTTTTGTTAGATACACATGGGTCGCGATGGCAGCGATAGTGCAAATGAATGTCATCCAAAAAAGCTGTTTCGACACTTTGCTCATTCTGATGCTCCTTACTGAGGTAGACTTTGGTACGAGGCCTGTATTTTAGCAGGCTCCCACTCTCAGGTCGAAGAAAAAAACTTGTCAATTCAGTGCCTGACCCGCACACTGAATGTTGTGGGGGCGCGTCGTAAATCCGTTATTTCAAAGAGTTGGCTTCAAGAGCGGCGAGAGATCTTGCACAAAATCAAGGATCAAGTTCGCCTGTATCTAGGGGATGAGGGGATCGACATCTCTCAATACGCCGATGCCTACAAGCAAGATCTAGCTCGCGCTTGGCATTCCAGTGACTGGTCGGCTGTTTTCGTGGCCTTGCAACAAGTGCAAGTTGTTTTTGGTGGCGACTTTCACCCGTTCGCGCAGGCCCAACGCACACACTTGCGAATTCTGCGCAAGATCGCACCCGACAGACCCATAATCTTAGCGCTCGAATGCTTGTTCTACGAAGATCAGATTTTTGTCGATCAGTTTCAGCAAGGCACAATAGATGAAAAGACCTTCTTAAAGAAGGTTCAGTGGGGAGACCGTTGGGGCTTTCCCTGGGCTCACTATAAACCCTTGTTTGATTTTGCTAAAACAAGAGGCATTTCTCTATTGGCCATCAATCAACCCGTCGATGAGCGCACCGGAGTGACATTGCAGGCCCGTGATGAATTTGCAGCTAAAATACTTGCCGACCACGCTAAGAATAATCCTGAGACTCTTTATTATGTGGTCTATGGTGATCTGCATGTGGCGTCGTCGCATCTGCCTCGTCATTTTCGGCGCTTTGCAAAGGCGAGGCCGGCTTCCGAATCGGCGACTTTGTTTTTGAATTCTGAAAGTATTTACTTCCAGTTGGCTGAGAAAAATCAAGAAAACCAAGTCGAGGTGGTGCAGTTCAATGAACGCGAGTTTTGCATTTTGAGTTCACCTCCTTGGGTCAAATGGCACAGTTATCTTATGTACTTAGAGGAAAACTTTGATGTCGATCTTGAATGGGAGGATGAAGACCATGACTCCTGGGAATTTCAAATCGATCACACCGATCATGTCAGCGATATGGTGAAAATGATCAGTACAGCCATTGGTGTGCAAACCGACGCCAACGCCGTTGAGGTCTATTCTTTGCGTGATCCCCAGGCGCTGGTGGTTATTAAAAAAATTCTTAAGAATGAAGAGTTTGGGCTGGCCCATTCTTTAATTCAAAGTGATCGCAGCTTTTTAATCCCGCAGCGAGGCTTTTTTTATCTGTCCAAGGCGACAGTCAATCATGCTGCGACGTTGGCAGGCCAGTACATCCATTCAGTGCTTTGTGGCCGAGAAAAAGTGATGTGGAATTTTCCTGAGGATTTTGTGCGTTTTATTTGGATTGAGGCGATGGCTTTTATGCTTAGCAAATTTGTCAACCCAAAGAGAAAAGCTCAGTCAATGGCGGACTTAAAGAAGCAACTTGAAGCCTTTAATCAAGAGGATCGAGGCCGAGAGCCCTTGCTGTTGGCCTTGGATCAGAAGATGCTGGAGTTGCTTTCTGTATATGCCGGGCAACTTAAAGATCAGGCGTTTCGTCCTAGCGATAAGTCTAGTTATGCGCTTGCAGCCAAGTTCATAGGTGAGATTTTGGGAGATCGGTATTTTGTGCTTTATGAGAAGCAAATCCTTGATATAGATAGTATTAGGGCTCTTCTGCGGGAGGACCTTAAGTCCCCGGACTTCACGAATTTTTATTACGATCAATTAAAAAAATTAGATCAGCTGGAAATTGAAGGGAGACAATGAGTCAGTGGTATCTCAGTAAAAATGGTCAAGCCCTTGGACCTCTCGAAGAAGACAAGGTTATCGCGCTCATTGAAGAGGGTGATCTGTCTCCTATTGATTTGGTTTATCAGACCGGAGCCACCGAATGGGTTCCGATTTCTGAGATTGAAGTTTTTGCTCAACATTTCCAGAAAGCCGAAGAAGCGGCAGCGCCGCAAGGAGAAGGTGAGCGCGAGTGGGTGATTTTAAAGAAAGTGGTCACCGACAAGGGTAAAGAGTACAAGCAACTGGGGCCCTTTGCTGTTAGCCAGGTTTTTAAAATGATCGATCAGGGGGAAGCAAAGTTCACCGATTTTGCTTGGAAGCAAGGTATGGAGACTTGGGTGAAGATCAGCGAAATCCAAGACTTTTCGATGCCGTTGCCATCGACGCCCCCAGTGGATACGGCGATCTACGAAAAAACCAAAACCAATATCGCCGTTGGCGTGACCCCGGATACA
>CAXRIX010000080.1:0-80440 GCA_964230555.1 Bdellovibrionales bacterium | reverse complement strand
TGCAATTTGAACGCATCCAGCGCAATATGGAAATCTATAGAAAGTCAGGTGGACAGGGCGCCTGGGTCTTCATCGATTTTGATCACAACCATCACCAAATGAAAGAAGCCAGGCAAAGGGCCGCTGATTTGGGTTTAGAGTTTTTCGTCCGACGTGCGATTCGCAACAGCTTTCCCAATTTCAATCCTCAAGGAGAAAATACAAAGGCAAGTGCCTCGAACCCTTCAACAGAGCATAAGAACATAGTGAAGGCTCGTGAAATTCGCGCCACGGCAAGCTCTCAACTTAATGCGGATTCGATCTTGTGCAAATATCGGCACCAAGACGAAATTTTTGTGTCGGCAACAGGGCTAGTTTGGCCTTGTTGTTTTTTGTGGGATGAATTCAATCAGCCCCAATCAAATTTTAACAAAGACAGTTTGCAATGGACAGGAGGCGAACACTGGAACGATTTGAAGCTCCACAGTCTTACCGACATTTTTAACTCGCCTCTTTTTAATAAAATTGAGCAGCTTTGGAATAGCGAAAATGAAGTTTTTATGAAACGATGTTTTAAGTCCTGTGGTGCTAAAGGGACTTTACAAAATAGTTTTTCGGCAAGCTAAGGGTCGTTGAGGATGTTTGATAGAATCGATTTGGATTATAGTCACGCTCTTTCTGTGACTTGGGACGTGGGTCGAAGGTGCAATCTTGATTGTACCTACTGCCCCTCATATCGACACGATAACTTCAGTCCCTCTGCTGATCTGAAAGCCTTAAAGTCAGCGGCGCATTTTGTCTTTCAGTATCTTGATCTTTACCTTCGAAATCGAACCAACCGAGCAGCAAAAATCGACTTTACTGGGGGAGAGCCCACCATCAATCCCCATTTTTCCGAGTTTTCAAAGTGGTTGCGACAGACTCATCAAGAGCTGTACGCAGACAAGTTTAGTTTTGAAGTGAACCTAACATCCAACGGCATAATCAATGATAAGATGCGAGACAGTGTTTTACAAAATTTTGACTATGCCACTTTTTCCTATCATACCGAATCGACAGCGGCTCAAAAGCAAAGATTTTTTAATCATATGAAGTTTTTTAAAGAGAAAAACTTTCCATCCAAAGTGAATGTCATGTTCCATGCCAAGCCGGATTACTTTCAAGAGTGTCTAGAGCTCTGTGACAAGTTGCGCGAAGAAGCTATTGATTTTGTGCCTCGCCTGATTGGAGAAAAAGACAATAAGGATCGATACAACCATCAGTATACAAGTGAGCAATTGCAGTGGTTTCGCGAATACTGGAAAAATCCTGACAAAGCTAAGTTTGAATTGCCACCGTCAAATCCAGTAATGCCTATGGGTGAAAAATCAAAGGATCAGTCCACAGAGGTCAAGCAGGCCGCCTGTTCTGTGGGGCGTCCCTGCTGTGGAAATCGAAAAATGCATGTTGGCAATTCCGAGGATTCCCAACAAACCACGTTTGTTGAAAGTGTCGACTTTAAGGATTGGTATTGTTCAGTGAACTGGTTTTTTCTTCATATTGAGCAGCAGACCGGCGAGGTTTTTCATCACCAAACCTGCCAGGCCCGTTTTGATTACAGTCGTGGGCCTATTGGACATTTGAATCAGTCTGAAAAGATCTTGCAAGACCTGAAAGAGCGTATGAAGCCTGGGAAAATGCCCCTTATTCAATGTTCAAAAAAGACCTGTGCCTGTGGCCTTTGTGCGCCAAAAGCCCGCTACGCAAAAGATTTAAAAACACTTTTACCCAAACACGTAAATGCCGAAGTTTTTATTGAAGAGGTGGATATTGCTGCGCCCGGCCACCCCTTGTAGACACACGCAGTACTATTTTTTGATTTCTATCAATGATAGGTTTCTAGTATGAGTGATCCAGATTCAGCGACATTTTGCCCAATCCCGTGGAACTTTCAAGCCTCTCGAAACAATGGCGACATTCGCATTTGTTGCCAAGCGAACGTTTCAAAAAACTCTGGGATTGTCCGCAACGAAGCGGGTGAGGCTTATAATGCTAAAAATGGTAATTTAATAGAAGCTCGAAATGCACCTTTGATGAAACAGGTGAGAAAAAATATGATGGAAGGTCGGTGGTCGAAAGAATGCATTCGATGCCAAGAAGAAGAAGCCTCCGGACTGAACTCACGCCGACAGTATGAAATGTTCAATTGGCCCCTACGATTAAAGGATGTCCGTAGCTATACCGATGACGACGGAACCATCGATGTCGAGAAAACCCCTATTCAATATTACGACCTGCGTTTTGGAAACAAGTGTAACTTGGCTTGTCGGATGTGTGGCCCTACGGACAGCGATCTTTGGTACAACGATTACGTCAAGTTGCGAGGTGAAACGCACTATAACGATAGTCATGGGCGAGTCGAGCTGGAGAAAAAAGGAAGCTCTTGGTTTGATAAGAATAAAACCTATCAATGGTATGAAAGTGAAGCTTTCTGGAAATCTTTAGAAAAATTCAAAGATGGTTTACAGCACATATATATGGCTGGGGGTGAACCTCTTTTGATAAAGGAACATTATAAGTTTCTCGAGAATTGCGTCACCTCGAAGGTTTCAGAAAATATTATACTTGAGTACAACACTAATTTAACAATCCTGCCGAACAAGGTTCTAGATCTTTGGAGTCACTTCAAACAGGTTCGAGTTGGTGCTAGTATTGATGGTTATGGTGATGTTTTTGAGTTTCAAAGATATCCTGCGCGTTGGAATGATATTTATAAAAATTTGCAAAAGCTTGATGAACTACCGGCGCCAGTTTTCTCTTGGATGGCCTGTACCGTGACCATTTATAATGTTTTACACATCCCCGAATTTATTCGGTGGAAGGTCGAAGAAAGCGGTTTTAAAAGAATTAATAGTGGAAAAAAGCGTTCGCTGATTACTCATCATATGGCCCATAAGCCGGATCATCTTAATGTTCGGGTTTTAAGTGAAAACCAGAAAAAACAAGTTGTTAATAAGTTCAAAGAATACCGGAGTTACTTTCAAAACAACTTTTCTGAACTGCATTTTAAAGAATCACAACGAATTCTTGATAGCATTGAAACTTACATGATGGGAAAAAGTCTTTACGATAAATTCTCAGCAGAGCAAAAGTTCTTTACTGAAACTTTGGATAAGATACGAGATCAGAACAGCGAGAAGTTTGTTCCCTCGGGGCGATAATCATTATTCTGATCTGTCCATGAAACGTAATTTTTTAGGACCTTTTTGTGATTTCACCTAAACCAGAGCCTTTTTAAAAGCGGGCAAAAATAGATTTGATTCTTGCTTAGCGTATAGATTGAATGTGCTATTTAAACTCTCGCATTGTTCCCACTAGTGACGGTTTCTAGTAAGTCAGAGCTTCAAACAATACAGGATCCTAGTAGGTTCGAAAGGGTTTAGATTGCGAGCAATCTTGTTGATACAGTAAGTTGACAAAACTGATCACGACTTCTTAAAATTACCTGATCCCCAGAAAAAGATTCTTTGGAGGCTATAGTTTGGCGCAAAGTTTATTTAGAGATACCAAAAATCACGGTCCCAGGCAGGTTCATGCCGTGGATGAGTATGTTTACGACTCTGTAGATGGACTCAAGACAATCATACCCTACAGCCCGAGTTGGAATACATTACTGGTGCAGGCCTCTGGAGGGCTGGACAGCAGTTTGCTTTTATACCTGACGGCCAGGGCATTTAAAGAAATGAATTTATCAGTTAAAATTCTTCCTTTAAGCTTAGAGATTCCAACGAAAGCAAAAAACTTAAGTAGCGCCAGAGCGATCATTAAAAAGGTGCAAGAATTGGTTGGGTATGAACATCTTTTGCCCGGCCATGAAGTTATCATGCCATTGGATAAGTGTGAGCCCCCTCATAAAAATCAGTTTTTCAACGATGTCGTTGTAAAAACTTTTGAGAATGGCGTAAACTTTGAGTTTAACGGAAACACCTTAAATCCTCCAGAAGAAGCCAGAAAACATTTTCCTAATGATGACCTAAGGGAAATAGAAAGAGATAATAGAACAACAGTTTACAATGCGGTGGTCTCGGCAAGTCCCCATGCTTTTAATAATAAAAAGGGTATTGTTTATCTCTATAAGAAATTCGGAATTCTAGAGGACCTAGCGTCTTTAACACTGTCTTGTGATATGGACCTTTCCGAGGTTAAACGTCGAAAGCTGGACATTCCTTGTGGCCACTGTTGGTGGTGCCATGAGCGGGCTTGGGGATTTAGTGCAAATGATACTGAAGACCCGTCTTTGGTAGACAAATAGGAACGGCGTTGAAGTCTTATTATTGGCGCAATATTATATTATCTTTACTTCTATTTGTTCTTGTTGGAATTGCGCCTTTTGCTCGATTTCGATTGAACAATTTTTTTATTCTATGGCCTTATTTTGACTGGGAGCTGGGTTTTGGTTCCGCCCCCTTTACGGCACAATGGCAAGTTATTTACATCGATCAAATTGATGATCAAGTTTTTGACCCTCCTATTCCACTGAATAAGTATCTCCTAGAGCATGCTCCAGGCAAATCTCAGTGGATTCCGACCCAGCACTACAAGATGCAGACCATGCTTACCCAAGCCAATCATCGAAAAGATAAAGCTGAGCTCAAGCGGGTTAAAAGTCTATTGGCAAAATATTGGTTTAATCCTATCTCAAAACAGATGGTAAAATACCATTTGGCAATTATTATTATCGATCCAATTGAATATAAAAAAAGTAGCAATTATTTAAGGAAGAAAGTTATTTTACGTGATGTTTTTACAAAAAAAGGTTCTTAGACCAATAAGGAAAGCATTTGGTGTTTCTCCCAGAAACTTTCCCAGCATATTTTATCAGAACTCATTGATTTATGAGCGGTCGTATAAAATCCTGCCTTTGATTTATATCGTGATGTCTTACTTTGCGTTTCTGCAAGTACGACATCGAGTCTTTTTGTTGGATTCGGCAACAAATCCAGGAATCTTTTTTTATATTTCAGAACTGAACGAACTAACTTATATAATTCTGAGGTGGCTGCCTGTTCCCTTATTACTTTTAGCAGCCTATTTTCCTAAAAATAAATTTTTAAGCGTTGCCGCCTTATTTTCGTTTATACAACAAGGTGCATTGGTGAACGCGATTGATGTTAATGAAAATCAGTTTAGACCGGCAATCTGGCTCGCTGTTTTGCTTCTGTTTTTGCCTTTTGTTCGCGACGCAAAAAGCCGCTTACAAAAAAATAAATTTATTAATCACTTTTGGTTCAGTTTGTTGTTCTTCTCTTTTGCCTACTATATGGCCGGCTTTTGGAAGGTTATGTGGGGCTGTGTCTATCAGCTATTTACTGAAAATTTCGGATTTTGGAATTTCAATGCTATGAGCTACATTATTACTGAATATTTGCTGCGTACCGGTACCTATGGTCGTTATCCGGGAGCCGAGTGGATAGCCAGTATTCCTCTGTTGGGTTGGTTTCTGTTGCTTGCGGGAACTTACGCTGAGGCAACAATTTGGGTGGTTTTTTTCCGTCCCTCGCTTTGGCGCATCTATGGGGCATTAATGCTCTGTTTGCACATGGGGTCAAAGATTACACTCAATATCGGATTTGAAGCTCAGTACATTCTAACCGGCCTATTGTTCTTCCTGAGTCCCTTTATGGTCCATAAAAATCTTTTGGAGACATTGGCGGATATGCCTGGCGTATATTTTTTGAGATCGAAGATAGGGTCTCGAAGATAGAAAACCGACTCACTCCAATTGAGAAATAGCGTTTTCCAACAGATGTCGCAGCGTGAGGCCCAGAAACCCAACTCTATTTTACGTGTGGTTTATACAAGGGTATAGTTTTGTCTGAATCTGTGGAGGTAAAAGTGCCATCATTGTGTATCGTTCCGTTTATCAATTTGAGCCCTCGACCAGATGGACAGGTGAAGGTCTGTAGTGATGGTATCCACTCTTGTATTCCTGACTCCATAAATTTAAATGAAAAAGATGTCGATGAGTTTTGGAATGGCGACTTCATGAAACAACTACGTTTGGATATGATTGCTGGGAAAAAAATTCCCCATTGTGAATGGTGTAATAGTGTCGATGCCAATGGTGGCAAAAGTAAAAGAGCTCACCTTAATAAAAAATATTTAAAAAAACATATTGATCGCGTACGAGAGGCTAAAGAAAACTCAGGACAATTAGAAAAAGGACCAAGCACCTGGGAATTTCGTTTCAGTAGCGTATGCAACAACGCATGCCTAACCTGTTCGCCTACAAATAGCACTTTGATAGAGAAACAGTTTAGAGACAACTTTGATGTGATTCCTGACTACGACCGTTTTGTCCTTGAGGGCATGAGAAAGCAAAAACATGCCACCAACGAGGGTCTGTTTGCCAAAGAGTTTTGGAAATATTTGCCAGGAATAGAAAGGTTGGAGCTGCATGGAGGCGAGCCATTTTATGACCGGAAAACAATTGAGATATTAAAAGAAATTACAAGTTTAGGATATAGCAAAAACATCGAGCTCTTGGTTCATTCAAATATGACCAATGTTAAGTCTGAAATTATCGATATATTAAATCAATTTAAATTAGTCTATTTCCGGGCAAGTATCGACGGCTATGGTGAAGAGAATGATTTCATCCGTTGGCCCTCAAAGTGGGAAGAGGTCGTTGAAAACCTGGAAAGGGTCGATCGCCAACTTAACAAAACTTCCTATAAAATTGTTTCAGGAACTATGAGTGTTTATAACTGCTTAAGCATTGATAAAGTGTATCGGTGGATAATGAAAGACTTTCCGGACTGGCAGGTGGATTGGCACCCCGCTTTTCTTCCAAGGCGTTTTGGAGTGAGTATGATTAATTTGGAAGCGCGCCAAGAAACGGCCAAAAGAGTAGAAGAAATTCTACCCGGCATGTTAAAAGATACTCGTAGACTCTGGCCTAAAATTAAATCATCCCTATTAGTTGATAAGGTGGCTCCGGAAAAAGAGGTAAAGGATTTTATCCATTACGTTAAAGCTATGGATGCAATTCGTAAATTAGATACAATGGAAGCATTTCCTCATCTCCGTGAGGTTGAAAAGCGATATAAGCTAATAATGTCCGATCACCAGAATAACCAGAGACACCTCTAGCCCCGAGAATAGATGATTGAAAAACAAAGTGATTCTCCAAAACTATGCAAAGCACCCTGGAGTTTGCTGACTATTGATCCGAGTGGATTTATCACTTTGTGTTGCCACTCTTCCGGCTTTCCCTTGCAGCATATCAACGAGGTCGACTCTTTAAAGCACTTTTTTAATTCTGATAAGTATCAGGATGTCAGGCAGAGGTTTTTGAATGGTCAGTTTCCCTCGAATTGCCAAGTTTGTGAAGTGGCGGACAAGACCCCACCTATGGAACAAAAATTTATTCAGAGTTTGCCATGGATGGATGAACAATTAACAGCAAGTAACAAAAAAATCTTGGCTCTCGAATACACAGCTAGCAACTTATGCAATCAAACCTGTGCTACCTGTGGTAGTCGTTTTAGCAGTAAGTGGTTAAACCATGATCGCAAAGCTATGGAGCAAGGTTTAAACTTCCGAAAAGACAGCCTATATGTGGATCTGCAGCAGAAGCAAGAAAAGACCAAGTCAAAAAACGTACAAAAAGTTTTTGAAATATTGCCCGACCTAAAACTACTTATTTTTAAAGGCGGCGAGCCACTGGCCGACCCAAAAACCCGAGACATCCTGCAAGAAATTGTTGATAACAATTATAAGTGCAGTGTTTTGATTGTATCAAATTTATCTTTGATTGATGAAAAGTGGTTTGATCTGTTTAAAAAAATCAAAAAGAACGGGAAGTTAATTATTGTTGGTAGTGTTGATGGCACGGGTGATGTTTACGAGTGGATTAGGGGCAGTCGTTGGCAGGAGACTGAGAGGACTATCAGAAATTTTCAAAAAATTCTTGGTGAGCCATTGCAGCTTAATATCTCTGTGTCCTTATTTAACTTTTTTACTTTACCCGAAGATTTACACAAGCTTGACGAGTTGAATGCAACTCGAAATATACGTTTTACTATTGTCACAGACCCCTGGTATACCTCAGCAAATCTACTTTCTTTTGAGCAACGAAAAGATCAAGTCGAAAAAATTTATCAGGGTATTGATTCTATCCAAAATTTGACAATTCTGAATGCGCCTGTTCTCAAAGACTTACTTAAAAATAAACCACCAAAGGAACATCGGCCAGCCATTCAATGGATTCAGTTTTTAAATTCAATGCGAAAAAGAGATTTTTTTGAATTGGTTCCAGAATTAAAAACCGTTCTAAACATAAATTAAACGCAAAGCGAATCCCTTATTAAAAAGCATTTTGCTGGAAAACTTATTTTTGCCTTATTACATCAATCAGCAGAGTCTACCCATTAATTTATCTGATATTAGTATTGGGAAGCTAGCTCCTGTGATCGAGTTTCGCTTTCAAAAAGAGTTGCAAAGTGCGGGTAGCTTTCAGTGAAACTTTGCTTTCTATAATTGTCGGTTTTCTTTATGTAATCATACAGCTGCGGAATGCGTGAGGTGTGATCGGCACTGTTCATATATCGCACAATATGACGTAGACTATTTTTCATTTTTTCAGGGTAATCACCATCAATAAAACGTTGATATTTCTTCTCCACCTTATCTTTAAGGTTTTCCGGGAGTACAGTTACGGACAATATTTCTGGATAGGTCAAGTGAGTTGGATTGATTGCGACCGGAGTAAAATCAGCGTTTTCATACCACCAGAGAATCGTTTCAGGCAGGCTCCATACATTAAGAAGGCTGACGGTTGTGCGCAGCAAGACATAATAGTTGGGGCGTTTTCCAAGATCTAAAAAAGCCTTAGTGGTTTCCACAGTTGTGTCGTATCGAGCGGGCCACCGAATGTATTCACTTTCCTTAGGGTCAGCGCTGTCGAAGCTTAGAGCGAACTCCACTCGTTTAAAATTATCCCATTTTTTGACCCATTCGTCCTTTGGATAAATGGTGCAGTTGGTGCTGTAGTTTAAAAAAACATTCTTGCAGTCAGCCTCTTCTATCAGTTGATCAACAACTTGCCACTGCTCTTTGGTTAAAAGAGGTTCGCCTCCGGTGAATTTGATGTGAACCAAATCTTTTACAAAAGGCTTAATGTTTTGAATATCTATACTGGCTAATTTAGTTTCACTTTTGGTTTTTCCCCAGTGAGCTTTTTCTTCGTCAAACCATTTTAATGAGTACCGACTGTCGCACATCCGGCAAGCCAAATTACAGGCGTTCGATATGGCTAATTCAATCCACCGGATGTTGGGCTTATCTAAGTCGACAAGCTCGTCAATGGGTAAAGTTGCGTTCTTATTGTAGCGCTGTCTTAAGCTTGATTTGCCATTATTTTCTTCTTCGTAGCAGCGGCGACAACCAGAGACGAGTTCACCTTTTCGCATTTTTTCACGGATACTAGACATCCAAGAGCCGTAAAATATCTCTGAGAGAGTGTTGTTTTTTAAATTAATTTCTGGTGGTCTCTGACTTTCATCAAAGCGACAACACGGCTTTATTCTTCCTGTGGGATCTAAAAACTGATGGTCCCAAGCCATAGAGCAGAAAGAAGGGTTTTCAGTAAGTTCTTGTAGTTCTCTATTCATGATTGCCGATCCATGCTTCCCAAGTTTTCGTTATAATGATCATATATCGTAGACTGGCTTTCAGGAGGTGACTCTTCGTAAGCGGAAAGCTCCATCAATAAGTGTTCTGTTGCCTTTTCAACGATGGGGTAACCGAGCTCCTTACATTTATCTTTCAATCGCAACCATCTTTTAATTCGCACAACACGATTGTTGTCGCCGTAGATCCAGTTGCCTTGATCATCCCACGTTATTCCCATGTCTTTGTGACGGTTGTAGAGTGGAGAACCAGGGACAATATCTAAAGTGGGCCCAAGAGCGACACTGCGAACCAAGCCTTTTTGATTAATCCAGTTATATTTTTCTAGCAAATCCAGTGTTTTTTGGAATTCTTCTTCAGTTTCCGTTGGATAGCCAACAAGAAGTAGCCAGGCCATTTCGACTCCGTACTTCGCACAGGCTTTAAAGGTAAAATCAAGAGCGTCATCATCAAACATTTTTTTCATGTCTTTACGAACGAGCTCAGAGCCACTTTCAACACCAATACTGACGAAAAAGCATCCGGCCTCTTTCATCATCGCGTAAACCTCTTCCTTCATATGAGCCTCTGGCCGCGCGATAAATTGACCTTGCCATTGAACCGGTGTCATAACGCCTTCATTTTTATACTGAATCAGTGTGGAGCAAAGATCTTTCAGCTGCTTTACCGACCCATTGAGCAAAGAATCAGTAAACAGAAATCTTCGGCTTCCATATTTCGTGTTTTGAATCATCATTTCTTCGGCGATATTTTGTCCTGAGCGAAAGCGGAATTTGGGCCACAAGCTCTGTACATCACAAAAGTCGCATTTGCGAACACAGCCTCGTGAGCCAGTTATATAAATGAATTCGGTTCCAAGCTTATCCTTATTTTTAATTCGCGGGTCGGACCATTGCTTTGGATATTGAGAAAAATCAAAGTCACTATAATCAGGGATGGGTATATCATCTAGATTGGCAATCTGTTGAGCGGGGCGACCATTGATACCCGGTTGATCAAAGTCTCCTTTCAGCACATTTAGAATTGGTTCTTCACCCTCTCCTACGACATAGGCATCAATTATTTTTTCTTTAAAAAGATTTGGGCTTACGCGTTCCGAGTAAGAGCCACCGGTGACAATCTTAATATTTGGTAATTTCTCTTTTAGCAGGTGGCACATTCTGATGGTGATCCATTTGCTACGTTGGCTAAAGACGGTAATTCCCACCCACTCTGGATTGATTTGAGCTATTTCATCGACCCATTGAAAGGCATGGTCTTTGAGAGTGCTCTCCCAAAACTCTTGAAACTTTTCTTTGTGTCTGAAGGTCAGATCTGTATCAAACCACATATGTCCAAATTCGGAAGAGTCGAGTGCATGCCACAATTTTAAATTGAGATCGATACATTTGGCTTTAAAACCATGTTTTTCAACTTGTGCTTTTAAGATGGCGGGTGCTGTGATTGGGCTGCGCAGTTCAAGACGAGGTAAGGTTAAAAACACGATATCAACTTTTTCCAACTTAGGCCTCCGCCGTTTTTATAGTCTTAACGTTCCTATTCTGACCGTAGCCAGAACTGAATTCAAACTTATCTCCACAGGTTCGTCCGCATGTGTAAATACGCTTGTACTTATCGGTTGGTGAATTCCATGAGCTTTCGAGGTGAGTTTGATAGAACTCGTGTTCAAGAACTTTCCATCCATGAACCCGTAGATTATTAAAGTCTTTGCCGTAAAGATTTAAGAAGTGATCGAAACTTTTCGTTTGTTCGCTTACTTTTTGAAAATACATGGGAGCCCCAAACCAACAACAAGGCCACAGTCGCATATGCATATCAATGAATACATTCTTATTCTTCATAGATTTGCAGGAAATATTGGTTTTCTCTACATACTCGTCAAAGGATCCGTAGGTTCGAACAATCTGTTTATGGTCTTGTTGATTCTTGTTGGTTTTTAAATCTTCGACCCGCTCCTGATTTTTCTTATTTACAAAGGTCGTACCTTGAGAGGCAAATCGAGCGGTGTATTTAATGTTGAATTCTTCGAAGCCCATTGCTGAAGCGATTTTTCGTGCCTCTTCAATTTGGTGATAATTGTGTTTAAATTCGATGAAATCCCAGCGCGCCCGTCCGCCGGCATCAATAAAGGCCTTTACGTTTTTCATTATTTTTTCGTAGTTGCTTCCAATTCGATAGATGGCATTGGTGTCACTTAAGCCATCAATTGAGAAAGCCACTTTCAATTTTTGTTGACCCTTTCGAGCCAATTCGGACCACCAGGACGGAGAGCGCAGAGAACCATTTGTGACAATAACAATTTGCCGAGGGTTTTTGGAAAGACTGTAATCAAATGTCTCGTCAAAAGTAGGGCTGGCGAGTGCGTCTCCATAATTCCCACAGTGGAAGATTTTTAATTTATTCTCTTCAAAGGGTTCCAGAATTATTTTATAGTCGTCAACAGAGAGATCGAGGCCTTTATTTTCTGGCAACTGGGACCAATTGTTTGAAGTTCGTGCGCATTGAGGGCATTGAAGGTTACAGCGACCCGTATGATCTATTTGAACCTCGCAAATGTCCCCCAAACTCATGTACATGAGGAGAAAGTACCATGCTTAGAAAAGCTTTAAAACCCTTAAACACACTGAGGAAGTCTCTAAAGGGTGATTTTAAAAATTCGATTCCGGTCTTTCCTGAAGTCAAACGTGACACGTGGTGTCCGATGCCATGGCTTGGAATGGGAGTGCGTAGTGTGGGCGATCTTCGATACTGTTGTCATGCCCAGTCGTCTCCAGAGCAGGGACTTTTACGAGACGAAAGCGGGAAATGTTTGAATTTGAAAGATAATGCATTAGCCGCGGGAAAAAACGCACCACTCTTAAAACAAGTGCGCTTAGCCATGCTCAATGGTGAAAGACCTTCGGGGTGTGATCGATGTTATCGGGAGGAAGATGCAGGAATTCAAAGTCGTCGACAGTCTGAAAAGTTAAGTTGGGCGGAACATAATATTGATCTTTTCCGCCGCCATACAGAAGAAGACGGTACTGTACAGGAACAGCTTTTTCCATTGCGCTATTTAGATTTAAGGTTTGGAAATAAATGTAATTTAAAGTGTCGAATGTGTGGTCCTACCGAAAGTGACAAGTGGTATGAATTAACACCAAAAGTTTGGGATGGAACGACCACCTTTAAAGACGGCCAGCGAAAATTAAAAATCGTTCAAAACGAAAAAGGACAATACGGGCTCGAGGTGAATCCCTATCAATGGTACGCGTCAGAAAAGTTTTGGTTGGAGCTGGAAAAATACCTACCACGTTTGCAAAGAATATACTTAGCGGGGGGAGAGCCCCTTCTTATCGACGCTCAGTTTGATTTTCTCGAACAATGCATAAAGCTGGGTTACGCGAAGAACATCACACTTGAATACAACAGCAATATTACTGCCTTAACTCCGAAAATTTTAAGAATATGGAGTCAGTTTCGCAAGGTAGAAATTGGAATGAGCATAGACGGAATCGGACCGATCAACGACTATATTCGCAGCGGTAGTCAATGGGCTAAGATTGAACACAACCTAAGAGTGCTTGATGGGGCAGAAGGTTACTTTAAGCTTTGGTGGGCTTGTACTGTGCAAATATATAACTTTCTACATTTGCCCGAAACGATGCATTGGATAATTAAAAACGATTTTGAGCGCATCAATCAATCCAACCTCGGTCGTGAGATTTTTACGCCACATCCACTCACACACCCGACGTTTCTTGCAATTACAACTTTTCCAGAGGCAAGCAAACACAAAATAAAAGAAATTTTTGCCGACCAAAAACAGAAGATAGCGGCAGAGATTGAAAAGATGGAGCGGGTGGGTTCTGGGAGCTCGGATGAGACCGACCGGTTGGTCTTAAGATTTCAGAATGTATTAGATAACTATGTTAACATTATGTTTTCTAAAGACACTTCAGATCAAAAATCAAAGTTTTGGGATTATACAGAGAAGTTGGATGCCATCCATGGCGTTTCTTTAAAATCCGTTTCGCCTCGAACCTACGAATTGATGAAATAAAATCGCCCAACTCTGGTGATTAAGATAAAGTAATTTGTCGGCGTTCTTACACAGTGTGGTCTGGCCCGACTTGCGGCGCCCAGATCCCATGGATTCCCTTTTTTTGACTAAAGGACAATGTCTCGGGAGCCATTCTTCTACAACCCGTGATGGAGCCGTGAGGCCAGACCTCCCAGTACAATATCAACTCTATGACCTCAAAATTGGCAAGAAGAGTCTGCAAATTTGCAAGTGCGACTCTGTAGGCCAAGATGCCGGTGGATTCGCTTTTTTCCTGATTTTATGGAATCCTCTTTAAATATGAAGAGAGTGTTGATCACCGGGAATAAAGATTATGGGCTGGCTAAAGCATTGGCAGAAGCTTTTCCAGAGGCAACTTTCATAAGTCGCTCGACCTCCGGAACAGACCTTAAAAGACATGATGACCAAGTCGAAGTTGCGAAGTTAAGCCTGGAGTATGATGTTTACATCAGTTGCAGTTGTCTTTCTCAGTTTCGGCAAACATTGCTTTTAGAGAAAATTTATCAAGCTTGGCGAGAGCACTCAAAGACAGGGCAAATCCTTTGCCTTGGAAGTTCAGCGGATACCCCAGTCAAAGGACACGGCTGGCTATACCCGATCGAGAAAAAAGCACTTAAAGCATACTGTCGAAATCTAAGTATGGAGGCCCTGGGAGGCCATGGCCAGGAGCCGTCGGGGCTTCGTGTCACGTATCTTAGTCCCGGCTATTTGCAGACTCCAAAGGCTGAAGAAAAACATCCGGGCGTTGAAAAAATAAATGTGCAATATTTAGCGAAAATGATCCAATGGATTTTAGATCAACCGACGGAGATTAACATTAATGAGATTAGCTTGGACCCAATTCAATTGAATGGGGGAGTGCGGAAATGAATTCAAATTTTCAGAACTTTGAATCTTTAAACGAAATTCATGCGGAGATTTCAAACCGATGTAATGCTGCCTGCCCAATGTGTGCTCGTAATGTTTTTGGTGGTCAAGATATGCCGGGAATGAAATTCGATGAATGGAGTTTGGAGGAGGCGCAAAAAGTTTTTGACCCACGCTTTAAAAATTTAAAAAACGTTTTGTTTTGTGGAACCCATGGAGATCCGATTGCTCATTCCAATGCATTACCATTGGTCGAAACGGTGAAGCAGCAGACTAAAGCCACCATCGAGTTTTACTCTAACGGCTCGGCTCGATCAAAAACTTGGTGGGCGGATTTGGGAAAACTATTAAGCGACCAGCGGGACCATGGATACTATCGAAAGAACGATCTCGGGATTTTTAGTGTCGATGGTTTAGAAGACACCAATGCGCTCTATCGTCGACGCACCAATTTTGCAAAAATAATGGAAAATGCCGAGGCCTTTATTGCAGCTGGAGGGTTGGCTCGTTGGGATTTCTTGGTTTTTAAACACAATGAGCACCAGGTAGAAGAGGCCGAAATTTTGGCCAAAAAAATGGGATTTAAACAATTTCGTATCCGAAAGACCTCTCGCTTTTCTTATAGTCCCGATGGGCCTGACAAATATCGTGTGCAAAATAGACAAGGTGAAATTGAATATTATTTAGAGCCTCCCACTCAAGAGGAAATGAAAAACAAAAATAAAAACACGGTTCTCAAAAAAATTGATTCTGGAGAGCGCACGGCTCAGGTCAAAAAAACCCATATACGTTGTTTAAATAAAACTGAGTTTCAGCGAATATACGTCAATGCCTATGCCAGTGTTTTGCCTTGTTGTTTTTTAAGTTCAGATCTTTATCCCAATAGTGGAAAGTTCCAAAAAGACACCCATAAAATTTTTGAGAAATATGGCTGGGATTTCAATTCGTTGCGCCATCATTCCTGGAATGAAATTCTCAATCACCCTTGGTTTGCCTCTCAGCTGGTCGACAGTTGGGATGACGCTGATCAGAAGCTGCTTCGCTGTCTGCGAACCTGTAATGTTGAAAGTAGCCCGATCATCTCGCAAAGCCAAAATCGCCCCCCTTTGCAGGAGAACTCCTCTCAATCCTGAAGCTCTGCGCAAAAAAAAGGCCTATATTGTTTACCTATGATGTCCTATTTTCCTAGGTAGATGAGCATTTGGTCCAATTATGATTTTAGAAAAATCCCTTTTTCCGACGTGGCTCGGGTGGGGCAGCGAACCCTGTTGTATCGCGATCTTTTTTGTGTCAGCTGGCTACTAGGGCGCTTCTGCAATTATAAGTGTTCCTACTGTTGGCCGTATGCTCGATCAGATAAAAAAGATCATCGCTCAACCGAGCTGGTCATCAGTACTTTGGATGAGATAAAAAGGCAGGCCCGCGAGCGAGGATTTAATTCTTTTCATTTCTCATTCAGTGGGGGTGAACCGACTTTGCATCCAGGGTATTTAAAAATTTTAGAGCATTACGCCAATGATCTTGCCAACGTTAATTTCCAGTCGGTTCATATGACAAGCAATCTGAGCCCAGGAATTGGCTGGTTTAAAAAGTATGTAGCCGCAACAAAAAACCTGCACCGAGTGAGTATCACAGCCAGCTACCATAAAGAATTTGCGGTCAAAGAACGTTTTGCCGACAAACTTGTTTTTTTGCAGGAAAACGATGTCCACGTGACTATCAACTCGGTCATGGTCCCAGAGAGATTCGAACCGATTTGGGAAGACATGCTTTATTTTCATGAGCGTGGAATCAATGTCACTTTGAAGCCACAGAGTAATCCGACCGCTACGAAAGTTGTGGACGGATACACCGAAGATATGTTGCAGAAATTACGCAACGGAATGCCTCAGCGAGACTACACCTCGGTGCGTTTAAGTGAGCAAGGTAAAACATCCGAGCGGCCCAAGCCAAAATACTCGAAGCTTCCTAAAGATATGAGCACTGATGAGCCGATTCCACCAAAGTTTCAAGTGGAGCTTAGTGAGTCGGATGGGAAGGCATGGTACATGGACCAGGCTGAGCGATTTAATGCCTTTGAGTTTAATAATTTTGAAGGTTGGGAATGCAGTTCTGGATATCGCAGCATTATCATTCGTGAACCGGATGGAAACATCAAGCGCTCCTACAGCTGCAGCGACCAACCCTTGGGAAATATTGAAACGGGATTTAAATTATTTGATAGCCCGATGCCATGCCAAACTGGCAGTTGCGTAAGCAGTGCTGATAGTAAAATACCAAAACGAAAACCCGGAACCAAGTTACCGCTTTGGCCGGGAGATACAACCTTTGAGAGAGAATGTACCGATACTCCGAAGTTAAGACCGTCCATTTAGAAATCACTTCCAAGTGTAACGCCCGTTGTCCGATGTGCCTTCGTACAGTTTGCGGTGGTGAAAACAACCCCAATCTACCGTTGGTGGAGTTGTCGTTGGATGATATCAAGAAAATTTTTAAGCCCGAATTTGTTAAGCAGTTGGATAGAATTTACATGTGTGGCAATTACGGTGATCCATTATTTGCTAACGACACTCTAGAGGCTTTTGCCTATTTTCGCGAGTTGAATCCGTCCATGCGTTTGGAGATGTTTACCAATGGATCGGCGAAGTCTGAGGCTTGGTGGACTGAGATAGCTAAAATTATTGATCTTGTTCACTTTAGTGTGGATGGTCTGGAAGACACCAACCATATCTATCGCAAGGGGACCAATTACCCGACAATTGTCCGTAACATTAAGGCCTACCGAGCCGCCGGTGGAACTGCGGTTTGGGATTACATTGTATTTCGTCACAATGAGCATCAAATCGAAGAAGCCAAGCGCCTTTCTGAAGAGTGGGGCTTTAAAAAATTTAATTTGAAGAAGACTGGGCGCTTTTTCAGTAATTCCAAAATGGCCTCGAAAAATAAACAAGAGGTCTACGATCGAAAAGGCGAGCTTGATTATTACATCGAAATGCCAATCGATGAAAAATTTCATAATAAGGCTTTGGCTAAAGAGCAAGCTTTGATTGAAAAGTATGGTAGCCTTGAAAGTTATTTGGACTCAACTCCGATTCGTTGCAAAGTAGCCGCAGAGAAAAGTTTATACATCAGCGCTATGGGGCGAGCTTTTCCTTGTTGTTGGACAGCCAATCAACTTTATCCCTGGTACTTTCCGAAAGAAAAATCCTATATGTGGAAGCTGCTAAGAAAGCTTGAAAATGGGGTTGATGATTTAAATGCCCGCGAACGAGGCCTTGAGGCTGTTGTGAACGGCGAGTTCTTTCAAGATGTTTTACTGAAAAGCTGGGACATAAAAAGTATAAAAGAGGGGCGTCCCAAGTGTTGTGCGAAGACATGCGGAACCGAATTTGATCCCTTTAGAGCTCAGTTTAGTAATACAGAAAACCAAGCCAGCCTTTAGAAATTAAAGTGTTGGCCGACTGGCAGTGGCTTGCTCAACGGGTTCATCGAGAAGTGCCGCCATTTCAGGAAATGTTTTTCTAAAATTAGTTCCTCGAATACCATCCATGCGATTGATGTATTCAATAAACTGAGGCATTCGCTGCGACCAGTCCTCTGACTCCATAAAGCTAACCATACCCTGAAGGCGTTTAATCCCATAGCCGCTTTCTAAAAAGTCTTTATCGTTGCGATAATTTTCTTTCAGCCAGAGGTAGAAGTCTTCGTATTTGTCTCGGATTTTCTTTTTCATCCAACGAGGGAATACTTTCACGTTCAAATGCGCGGGATGATAGACAAAGTGAACATTAATAAGTCCGGCGCCAAGAGGCCAAGGATTTATTTTTTTATAGTTTTGTTCAAGTTTCCATTTAATAAAATCGGGCAGGTAATACATGTTTAGCATTTGTACAGCACAGGCGATCGTAACTTCGATGTTGTCGGGTGTTTCATCGAGGCGTCGAAACTGGTTTTCAATGTGAGCCCACTTTGAAGGAAAACGAATGTAGTCGTTCATGTCGGCGTAGCTGTCGATACTGAAGTGGAAGCGAACGCGTTTAAATTCTTTCCACAATGTGAACAGCTTTTCGGGCATTTCAATACCGTTGCTATTGTAGCGCAGCTCAATTTTTTTAGCGTAGCCTCTTTTTATGCACTCTTCTAAAAGGTCGTAGTGCTCCTGAATAATGGTGCTTTCGCCACCGGCAAAGTAGAGCTGCCGCATGTGGGGAATCTGATCATACAACTGGCTCCAAAAATCGGAATTATCACGGTGCCAATCATAAGAGGCGCCATCAACTTTACCTTTATTGTGCCAGATCATCAGTTCTTTGAGAGTTGGATTTTCAATTTGTGGGTAGAGTTTGTTCCAGTCGGAAACCCACATAGAGCTGTCGTGAGGCGAACACATCACACATTTTAAGTTACATTTCGTTCCGAGGCGTAAATCGACGTAGTACATTTTGGCTGGAACGGATCCATCGTCTTCGGTGTCGTTGACCAAGGCTTGAGTATCGACTCGTCGATTCCAATACTCAGTCTCCCAGTTGCGTTTTGATCGATGGCCGGCGCTTTCTTCTTTAAAACATTTCGCGCATGATGGAGGAACCTCTCCGTTTAGCATTTGTTTGCGAATAGAACGCATGTACAAATTGTTCCAACCGCTCAGTAGATCAGTATGATTGAGGTTGGCCGGTTTACCGTCATCATTTTTAACAATACCAACTTCTCCGCCCCATTTTTTATCATTGGTGGCACCCGCCGAGGAGGCGTTGGCCGTGCAACAAACCCGCATATGGCCATTCGGGCGCGTCGACATATGGATCCAGGGAAGAATGCAGAAAGTTGGACTGATAGTAGAAGGGTCAAAACTTGTTTTTTCCATGGTCTGAGCTTAGCATCTTGCATAAAATTTGATCTAGGATATAAACCAGATAATGCACAGCGAACTCGACATCCTTTTTATCTCTTTTGATGAATCCAATGCCGACAAAAATTGGTTGGAACTTAAAAAACGATTTCCACGAGCCCGACGCGTGCATGGAGTAAAAGGTATTGATAAGGCCCATAAACAAGCTGCGTCAAAGAGCTCGACGGAATTCTTTTTTGTCGTCGATGGAGACAACCGAATTTTACCGAAATTTACTTTTGTGCCTCCGGCAGAGCCACTTGATCCTGAGGCCCTTTATGTTTACCGGTGCCGAAATCCACTGACCAAACTGACTTATGGATATGGCGCAGTTAAAATTTATAATAAAAAACTTTTAAGTCAGGCTCAGGACTCCGACTTTGTCGATTTCGCAACGACTATGACGGCAAAATACAAAATCATCCATGAAACCGCATCAGAAACCTATTTCTTTAATAGCCCCGAGGAGGCTTGGCGGGGGGCTTTCCGTGAATGCTTTAAATTGGCTGGAAGTTTAATTCATCGTCAAAAACAAGGTGAAACCGAGGAGCGGCTTCACCAGTGGTGCAATTTCGATTCTTCCATACGCTACTCTGAGTGGGCGAGATTAGGTGCCAACCAAGCCCGCGACTTAGCGAACTCTCCACAGGCCGGACAATGCAAGATTAACGACTTTCAATGGTTGCAAGGTTTTTTCAATGAATATGCCCGTCTCTGATACTTACCGTCGTTCAAGCCACATTCTTTTAGGTGTGGAAAATATGTACCCGGAAAAAGAGTTAATATCAAAAATGCGTTTTGCTTTAGAAACGTTAACTTTCCACAAAGAAGACGCTGCGAAAGTTGTCGATGACTTACTGGTCATCCTTAAAACTTTGAAAAAATATCCAGCCACTCCGTTTATAGAAAATCTGGTTAAAGCTGAAAATTCAAAGCAGCTTTTTGAAGCCGTGTTAGCTTTGATCGATCATCTCTCTTATGCGGCGATGTTTGATGACATACGGTTAATATCCTCGCACTTTTCGCTTGTGGAAGATAATGAATCGTTAAAAAACCTTGTCGTACGGCTTTTAAATGATTTGAAGGAAAATAAAGATTATTGGTTTTGCAAAGATGTGGTGGCGATCATTTTAGAACCCAATCCATTTGTTAAATGCAAAAAGATACTGAATTTCTACGAGTTTCTTTATGATGATGAGTCCATTGCCCAGCTTCGTAAAGCCTTGGATCATTATGTAAGCCTGGATTCTGAGGATCAGCTTTATTCCTTTTTACACCAAAACCTTGAGATTCCTCTTCTTAACAATATCAAAAACTTGGGTGACTTTCCTGGGCGTGATCGTCTGATCGAGTCGATGTCCAAAGGCCAGGTGAAAAGTAAGGTTTGGGCGATTGAAACCCTTAATGGATTGAAATTGGATTTACAAACCGGACTTGTTTTATGTGGATGGTTTGGTGTTCTTCCCTACCTGATGTTTGAAAACGGTTTTGATAGTATTGTTAGTGTTGATATCGACGACGGTTGTGAGACGGTAGCGAAACGGATTAACAAATGGCATTTTGATAAATCCAAGTTCCAAGCGATGACTAAAGATATATTCGCCATAGACTACAACAATATAGAAACCTCTTTTAAATTTATCGAGCATATACAGTTGAAGCCCGATATTATCGTGAACACCTCATGTGAGCACATTGACAACTTTAACGAGTGGTACGACAAGATTCCTGAGGGGCAGTTAATGCTTTTACAATCCAATGATTTCTTTGATTGTGATGAGCATGTCAATTGTGTGAATTCGACTGCGGAGTTTAGAGAACAAACCCCGATGACAAAACGCCTATTTTCTGGAGCCTTGCCGCTGGAAAAATATACTCGATATATGGTGGTTGGTTACAAATAATATTACTCGTAGGGCGGAGATATTGGCTTTTCTGTCTCACAGCCTCTTTCGTCGACATAATTCTGCGCCCAGGTATTGGGACATTGGTCAATGGGATCAGGAACGCCATCTTGATCGCTGTCAGGAGCTGAATCTACGGATGTCTTTTCAGGGGGAAGGGAATGGGGTTTGTAAACTTTCATGGGTTCAGTGGAGTAAGAGCTTCGGTTTTCAGCAAATCCATATCGAAAGTTGAAACCTAAAAAGGCGCGTATGTCAGGGGAGCCCAGTCCATGATAGCCTTCTGTGCCCAGGCCTCCATGAAGGTCGAAAGCCTCTGTGGCACGCCATCGGTAACTGACTAAAAACTCTAAATTGCTTAGCTGTCGATCCGTGGGAAGAGTGAATTGTTCGACTGGATAACTTCCAAACAGCTCTCCGATAAGAGCCGACCCTAAGTCCGAGGTTTTATAAGCAAGGGCTGAAGAATAAGTGATTTGGTCTGACATCGGAGTGACGCCGGTGTTGGGAATCGCTGTTCCTTCGTTGCGAAGCCGGTATCCAAGGTTCACAGCCCAAAGCAGTCTGGGGGTGAGTTGAATGTCGGCAACTCCTTCGAAATTGAATGAAGGCCCCACATCATCGCCGGCAAACGGATTGTTTTTAATCTGCTCGAAGTCGGCTCCAACCACAAATGCTAAACCCCATTCCCTGTTATTTATAACGCGGACTTTTGATGTCAGTAAAACATCATTGATGCCGGTGTCTCCGTAGCTGAATAAAAAGTTGGAGTCTTCAATATCTTGTGCGTTGATAAATCCAGCACCGATGCCTAGATCCCAGCCCTGCATGAGCCCCAAAGCAATATTAAGATTCGAATAAAGCAGTCGATCATTCGGCTCAGAGAGAGCCTGATTGTTGGGTGCTCCTGAAACGGTTGAGTAGGCCAAAGAGTTGGTGGTGTAATTAATAAAAGCGCTGGCATTCAATTGCAGGGGAGCAAGGGTTTGGCTGGGGTGGACCGTCACAAAGCCCAACCCGTTGGGGTTGGGATTAAAGTTTTGTAAATCCGATCCACGTACATTTGCGAAAAGGGGACACGAACACAAGATAGAAATAAGGAAAATCAACTGAGCCATGGGTTATTTTTAAAAATAAAGCTTCGTCAGGCAACTCCTTTTCACCTCGTCATTTTGATCTGGTGCGACCTATTTAACCACCTGTTAAAATTAAACTAATTTAAATCTCAGACTGAGACGGTTGAAAAGAACAATTTTACTTAATCTTCCATTTTGATATACTGAGATCATCTTCAGGGTGGTGACTGAGGGGATCAATGAGGCTCATAATAACCACTCTATCTTTTTTGGCAGGGATACCGTTTTCATACGCGGCAGATTTAACACCTACCGAAGTTTACGCAAAATGTTTTGCCCGCCTAACCAATTTTCCGGTCAATATCGATTCACAAGAATATAAGGATGTCGCTGCAGGAAAAAAAGATCCGGTGACCACTTGTATGAGTTTGTTCGACCGTGCTCAATTCGTTAAAAATGGCAACCTAAGTAAAATAGAGAATGAAAACGATAAACTCGCGCAAGGGATTGTGGAAAACTTTCAGCGCTTTCATCAATCCTGGTTTTCGACAATAAGTAATAGCGGTGGTGGAGCCGAAAGAGGTCTTTACAGCTATGTTGATTTCACAGCGCCAGCTCTTTACATTACCGATGCCTTGCTCGGTGGACACCACTATCGTTCGGTTTTTCGCAGAAACGACGCCATACAAGGGGTTCGGCGCAGTGAAACAACCACGGCTTACGTTTTGGATGGATTCAACGTCTCAGCAAGACAGCCGATCTCTGGTCCGTTGGTCGGAGGCAACAATCGTACTGAAATCGAGAATATTGATGTTTTAAACTTCCCAAAAATCACTCAAGGACGGCTCGTCGGCGTCAGAGGGCAGCCTGCTCGCATGATCGCCAATCGATCGGGGCACTACCGCCCAACTTACGAAGATCGGTTTTTCACGACTCTTATCGACGATAGAGAAAAAGAAAACATTGCTCGGTTTTTTGGGGGCGGCATATTAGGAACTCCGTCTTATATCATGATGAACTCGGAAGCCAACTCCCGCTTAGACGGTGGTGTTCGCGTGCATCGTCGACTGGCAAACAACTCAATGTATGATCTGCTGTGCTTAAGCCTGCCAAATTTGCGGGACGACCAAGTCGATCAATTCTTAAAAACATATAAAGATTCTGATCTTAGTTTTCGGCAGGATAAAAGTTGTGCTCGCTGCCATGCGAGTCTTGACCCTTTTGCCGATACCTTTCGGAACATCCAGGTGGTATTGAGCTCTCCGAATACGTTCACTCAAAATGTCCGCGCTGCGGGTCACTCCGGCTTAAATTCGCCGATGGGTTTGCGTTATCTAAAGCAGTTTAAAGTGCGAACCAATCAACAGGTTGTCAGCGACAATGACCTTAGTTACTTGCGGAGACAACCCGTGGGTCAGCTTTACTACAACAGTATTTCTGGAAAAACAGTGAATCTTCCAGTCAATGGAATACAAGATCTCGGTAATAAAATATCCAATCAATTGGATCCTTATGTCTGTGCCGCCCAACGCTACTATGGATTTCTAACAGGTGTGAACGTGGCAGTGAATAGCGGAGAAACTTCAGACTTCTATAAAAATCATCGTAAGGAAATCATGTCCCTGGGGAAAGATCTCCAGAAACATGGATCATTGAAAAAACTGGTTGAAAATATTCTGATGACCGACACTTTTCAAACGCGGTTTCCAGGCTATGAACTCACCCAAGGAGGTGAATAATGAAACGTCGTAAGCTTTTAAAAGGAATGGGTCATTTGGCGATGTCTTCGTCTTACTTTTATGGTCTGCAAGCTTTCATTGAGACTTGCATGCGCGCAAATCTAGCCAATGCGTCGGCCGTTCCTTCTGACCTTTGTTACGTTAACATTCAAACTCAAGGGGCTCCACCAAGATGGATGTTTGATCAACCTTTGAACCCATTTAATAAAGGTCAAGATTTCAACGGCGGTGAGTATGGTACTCAGCTCAAAAAAGTGGGTTCAACTTTTCATGCTTTTCATGGAGACAAAAAAGTTAATTTTGGCGGCAAAGATCTTTATTTGCCCCCAATTTGGAGCTTGAACTCGGCCCAACTAGGCACTCCACTGGCCGATCTTTTAAATCACACCTTAATGATTCGTGGGATCGACATGGAGATAAATAGCCATCAAGTCAACCGCGAACGCATGGTTCGTCCTGTGACCAGTCAACCGAGTATTCATGGGTTGGTGGCTGATCGGTCGAGTCGGCCGATAGCAGCCTCCGGCGTGCGGGGAACCAACGGCACCGAAGCCTTTAGCAGTCGAAAAGGTCTTTCGATTGTACAAGTTCCTCAAAATGATCCTGTGCCGACATTGGTTTCGGCGTTCCAAGGGCCAATCACGAAAGCCAGTGATCTTCCTTTTGAAATGAAAGAAGTTATCGAATCTCTTGATGAAGATGCATTTAAAAGAGGCTTAAGCTCAGTGGGATCCGAAGACCAACAAATGGCTGCTTTTGAGATGTTTGAAAAAAATATTGATGCCTTCCGTAGAGACTGGCTGGCCATGTACAACAAGTACAAGCAAATTATCTCAGCGGACATTAATGCCGCTTTCCCTGGGATAACTACTGTGAATCCTATAGGAGAAAAACAGGAGCGTTTTCGACATGATCGCGGAGCCAACGATTTTGTGATTGGCTCATACAATGCAAAAATTGTCGCCGGAACCCGTTCTGACCTTATGGCGCAGGCCTTTGCCTTTGCTGAATTTGCTTTAAAAGAAAAGCTGTCTTCAAGTCTTTCTGTTGTAACGGCCGGAGTGACTCTGCAAGGAATTAAAGATGTAGGAAATCTGACTGCTGACCAGCACTTTGTTGGATCTGTAACCTCGGTCTTTTTTACTTCTTTGATGTATAGAGCTTTTGCCAGTTGCCTGCTTGAGCTGACCAATCAACTTAAAGCCGAAAGCTTATTTGATAACACGGTATTACACGTGATGTCTGAATTCAGTCGAACACCTAAGAAAAATGGTGCCGGTTCGGATCATGGATTTCGCGGAGCCTCGGCAATGATCATTTCTGGAATGGTTAAGCAGCCAGGTTTAATTGGAAACATACTTAAAGAGTCGAAATCTTCAGCGACTCGTAGTCGATACCCTGGAACATGGGGAGAGGCCGCGCCTCTTTTTCAATCCGGACGCAATTTGGTTAATGATGACATCATTCAAACTCTTTGTGAAATGCTAGAAATTCCTAAAATCGCAGTCAAAGGCGAGTCGCTGGTTAAAAAATCCAGTGGCTCTGTCACATGGACACGCGACTGGGAGGTTAAAAATGTTTAAGTTAAAGTGTCTATGTCTCGTTCTTCTCTCAGTATTGATCTACAATGGCTGTGGTCAGGATATGTTGCGAGCGAATCAATCAGCCGTGCATTCGACCGCCACTCAGGTTGGCGAATTGGACTTGGGTGATGAGCACACCACCCAATTCAAGGCCAGCAGTGAAGCGTCGGTGGTGCCTTTGTACTACAACCGACATGTCACTTATAATCTTCTTAGAGATTTGTTTGGTCCAAGCTTACAAACAGAGCTTATTCGCGATATCGCTTGGGTCTCTGAAGACTTTGGTAGCGCCTTTGGACTCTATCAAAATATTCATTTATCACAATCCGACTGTAACAATAAAAGTAACCCATTCTATAAATGTCGCAATGGTTCTATGGATATGTCGACAAAGCCAGTTATTGGTGTGAGCTCTCCACGTGAGGCGCGGCGCATGAGTGCTTGTCAAAAGGGTGTCGATCAAGACGCGTCTTTGGCGCATGCTTTTAAGAGAATTCAAAGTAGTGCGACTCTGGCAAATCCTCCAAAAGCTGAGCTGAAGAACTACCAACGTCTTTATCAATTGTTTTTTAGAGGGCGTCCCCTGCCTAAAGAAAACCTCTTTGATAGCTTTGATCTTGTTGTTCAAAACGAAGCCGACCCTCGGTTGGCCTGGGAAAAATTGATTCTAAGTGTTTGTATGAGTCCTCATTGGCAGGTGATGTGATGAAATCTCTTTTGGCGGTTTTGATATTTTGTTTTGTCGTTCCTTGTTTTGCTGAAACTTATAGAGCGGTTTCTTTGTATAGCTCAGGAGCCTTGGTCACCGGCCGATTTCTGCCGTTTAAAGTTTATAATGGTTCGGACGAGCCTCAGGCTGTTGCGACGGCGTTTGCCTATGGGCCGTGCGAAACCATCATAGATAACAACAGACCAGAGATTTTTCATGTCTATTGCACCTCCAGAACTGAGGTCGACCTTATTGTTCGTCTAAAAAATGGGGTTTTACTATCGGCAAAAGATATTCCGGTGAAAAAAGTTTCACTGATTGAGCCCGAGATTATTATCGATGACTCAGAAAGCTTGGGCTCTCGTCTCTTTCGTGACAACTGTATTAGTTGTCATCGAACGGAACCAATTGCTAAAGGACAAACTGCCGATTCATTGAGACAAGCCCTTGGAACCTCGCCAATGAAGGAGAGCGGATTGGATCGCTTGTTAAATGGCGATGACGAGAAGATCAATGCGCTAGTCAAATATATTAATGAGGAGCTTTAAAATGAGAGTTATTAAAATGCTGATTTTTTGTCTTGTCATTGTGTCGTTTAATAACTGTGGCTCTCATCATCTTCGAGATATTGAACAAACCATTAATGTATCGAGTATTTTTCCATTCACTCGCAAAGCCGCTTACTATCACAATGTGCAAATTGTAGAAAAGAAGGAAGTGGACGGAGTTTGGAACTATCAATTCATAGCTTCTGTTGTCGATGCCGATAATGAAGATTCAAATATCGATATTGAGATTGATATACTGGACAGCAAGGGTAAGCGAGTTTGCCCTCGTACCCTGGAGACAGTCAATAGAAGCAGTAATCATATTCAGATTTCGTCTTGTGAAACCCCAAACGATCATTCAGCTTTAACCGTAGAAGTCAAAGTTGCGCCAGAGGGGCAATCGCGACAATTGATTGCCTCTGAGAAATTTGATTTATCAAACCTATAAGTTTAAGCATCCATAGGGGCGGGTGGAGTTTCAGGTGGTGTCTTGGCGGCTCCATTGGCCCGTGATTTTGTTGAATGATCAACCTCACCTAAAAATTCTGGTAGATCAACACCAGCTTGTTTAGCTAAGTCGTGCAATGGTGGGAGAGATCCTATCAAGCTACGCAGAAAGCCGGATGTTGTCGATTGGCCAGTGGCCGAATTCTCTCCGGAGTCCCAAACCGTGACTTTATCTATTTTTAAATTCTGAATGGCACGAACTTGAGCGTCTACCAACGTTGGTAGCTGTTCTACCAGAAGAAGAGTTGGGGCTAGAGCCTTCTCATCATCGACAGCGGCCAACAAGTTACGATAACCTTCAGCCTTTGCATCAAGGACCTTTCTTGTACCAGCGGCTTCGGCCTCGTATCTTGCCAGAATGGCATCAGCCTCACCACGAGCAATTCGACGTCTTCTTTCCGCTTCAGCTTCGGCCTCAATTTCGATGGCACGTTTGTCGATTTCTTTTTGAGCCAGTTCTGTTTTCTCAAGCCGTGCAATTTCTTCCAGTTTCTGAGCTTCAAGAACAATTTTTTCGGCGTTGGCCAAGGCGACTTCACCACGGCGTTTGGCTTCAGCTCGTTTTTCATTAAGAGTAGCATCATACTCGGCAATGGAAGCTTTAGATTCGTTTTCTCCTTTAACGGACTCAGCTTCCTGGTTGGCGACGAAAACACGCTTTTCTTTTTCTGCTTCTTTCTGTCCTTGTTCCGTTCGGGCCATTTCCTGGGCTTTGGCGACTTCTTGTTCTCGCATCGCCGCGGCTTCTCCGGCGATCCCTTCAGCTTCAAATTTTGAAGTTTGAATTCTCATGTTTCGATCGGCTTGCTTCTGACCAATAGCCGATTCGGAGGACTGCTCAGCGACTTGGACTTCACGTTCTCTAAAGGCTGTGGCCTCACCAACGGCACCATCTTTGTCTTGAATAGCAACTTCCACACGTGCTTTGTTGATGGCTTCGGCGGCGGCTTTCTTACCAATCGCCTCGATGTATCCGGATTCATCGGTGATATCCCGAATGTTAACGTTGATCACATCCAAACCAATTTTATTCAGTTCCAGATTTACGTTGGTGTTGACGAGATCCAGAAACTTTTCGCGATCTTGGTTGATCTCTTCAATAGCGAGGGTGGCAATAACCAAGCGCATCTGACCGAGGATAATATCTTGTGCCTGATTGCTAACATCGGCACGATTCAGTCCAAGCAATCTTTCGGCGGCATTGGTCATGATATTCGGCTTGGTCGAAATACCCACGGTGAAGGTCGAAGGAACATTGACGCGAATATTCTTTTTTGAAAGGGCTCCTCGCAGGTCAATTTCAATGGTTATTGGTTCAAGGGAGAGGTAAGTGTAATCTTGGATAAGGGGAATAACCAGTTTTCCACCGCCATGAATACACTGAGCCGATTTGGCACCAGCCACCTTACCATAAATAACCAGGATACGGTTTGAAGGACAGCGTTTATATTGTTGAGCCACGTAAATAGCCACAAAAAAGAGAATCAGAGCTATTACGCCAACTGTTCCTATGGTTCCAAAAGATAACATACTTCCTCCAAATCTCTTAGATGGGTTCGACTGTGACATTGCCCGAGCTATCCACCCGAGTGACTTTTACAGCAGAAAAAGCTTTAATTTTTTCTTCACTATTGGTTGTGGCCTGGAGGATTTGCATCTTTCCATGAACCGTTATTTCAATTTGACCTGTTCCAGCTCCGCTTTTAGGAATGTCCGTGTAAGCTCGGCCGGTCAGTCCAATCGCCCGCTCATCGACGTTGTTGTTGGGGACTGAGTTGAGACCTTTAATCTTAAAATTCAAAAACGATGTTAAAAGCATCATCAAAAAGCCAAACCCGACAGCGATAAAAAATGAAGGTATTTGCGATAGACCCCACTCTTCCCGACAGGCCAGACCGATCCAGCCGGTTCCCATAAATAGAGCT
This sequence comes from Bdellovibrionales bacterium, assembly GCA_964230555.1. GTDB lineage: Bacteria > Bdellovibrionota > Bdellovibrionia > Bdellovibrionales > JAGQZY01 > JAGQZY01. The sequence continues at coordinate 50,980 of CAXRIX010000080.1, read as the reverse complement.
AGTATGTATTGGATAGAAATGAGAGTGAAGCTTTCAGAGCCGTCGACATGGGCTGGGTCATCAAGATCGGCGCCATCCAAATCAGAGTCAGTGTCTCCACCTAGCAGCAGCATGAGCATCTTTATGATAAAAAGAGTGGTCCCAAGGAGGGCCATTATCATATAAACGGGTTCGTGTTGATACGCCTCATTCATATTGAATCCTTCGTGTAAAGACTAAGGAAAAATTATGTCTGACGGCTTAAGATAATGCAATCCTGTTGAATTTGAGTCTGCGCCATAGATGTTACATAATAAATCAATCCTTCCTTGCAAGCTTAAGGTAAAGTATTTATCGTTTGATTTAAATTATGAGCGAAGCCGCACCAATAAAAGATCTAAAAAAATCTCCCACCTATTGTTCCTATTTTTGGAATCATATATGCGTTCGACCCGATAATTTGGTTAAGCCTTGTTGTCGATTTGATATGAAAGAGCATTGGCCAATGCAGTTGGGAACAAATCTCGATGAAGTTTTGAACTCCGACATGTATCGCGATATTCGAGCAAAAGTTTTGCAAGGTGAAAAAATAAACGGTTGTTCAAAATGTTATCAACAAGAAGCGGCGGGTGCCGAAAGCTTGCGGACAGTAACCAATGAAAAATACCAAACAACATTTCACACAGAAACCACCTCGGCGTCGGCGATTGAATTCGTTGAGTTGTTTCTTGGCGATATTTGTAATCTAAAATGTGTGACTTGTCGGCCACAGCTTAGCACAAAATGGCGCGAGGACTACCGCGCCTTGGGGTGGGCCTTAGATAAAAGAGTCGAAACAAAACCAGTGATAAATATCATCAAAGATTTGACAGGATTAAAAGAAATTAAGTTAGTGGGCGGAGAGCCTCTTTTGGATCCACAACACACGCCCCTTTTAAAGGCCTTGGTAGAAATGGATGCTGCAGACATGAAGCTGGTTTATTTTACCAACGGCACTGTTTTGCCGAGTCAAGAGGTGTTTTCGTTGTGGCAAAAGTTCAGAGAAGTTGAAATCTATTTTTCAATTGATGGAGTCGGCGAAGTAAATAACTATATCCGGTTTCCTTCGCAATGGAAAAAAGTCGACACAACTCTTAACGATTTTTTAACGAGTGCTCAGAACAGCCCGAACTTTGTATTTCGTATTGCAACGACTATATCAATTTTAAATATTTGGTCTATGGATGATCTTGAAAGTTGGTTTTTAAACAAGCAAGAAAAATTTGGCGCCGAGTTTCTAAAGCAACTTATATTTAATCCTTTAATCGATCCGGATTTTTTGTCGGTTAGAAAAATTCCACAAAATTACATTGAAAAAAGATTTCCTGACTTTGAGAATCGATCAGAAAACCAAAAAAAAATTATAAATTGGATTATGCAATTGCAGAGCAACCAGTACGACCCTCAATTGGGGGCCTATTTAGATCAATTGGATGCAATCAGGAATGTTAGTTATAAAAAAGCTCTTCCTGATCTCGATGTGTTTGTAAGTTCTTTTTCTGGAGAGTCTTAAACGCGACTGTCGTAGCGCTTTTTAGAAGGGTGTTTGATGACTTCAAAGGCATTCTATTCATGGGGTATAGCTTTATTTTGGGCTGTTTGCTTTGTGCAGGTCCCAACTTGGGGAGAGTCGTTCCCGTTTTCGTTCTTTGGAATGTACAGTCGAAGTATGACTAACAAGGAATATAACAGCTTTTCTATCGAAGTCACCAAAGACAACAACGACATCTGTCTTGGAAAAAATGAATTGAAAATGACTCTTCGAAACCGATTGCGTAAGATATTTCTTTCTGAAGTTAAGAATAAGAATAGGACCTTTAAGCGGCAAGCAATTCCCATCGAGGCCGTTGAATCCTCTGAAAAAAAAGAATTTCGCGAGATTTTAGTGCCTCGAATTTTAAAGTTTTGTCAGGTTCCGTCTGGCCAGCCGGTAAGGGTGCAATTGATTTATTCTTACTGGGAGCAATTAAACTATGAACGAAGGAACACGCCTTCGCAAACTAAAGTGATTTTTGATGAAGAGGTTGTGGTTCCATGAAAATCATTAAGCTTTGGAATCGACTTTGGTTTCAAGATGGCGACCCCTATGCGCTTGGTGTTTATCGTTCGATTGTCTTTTTGAGCTATGTCGTATTGGCCATCAGCCAACAATCGCTAATGGCGAGTGAGGTGATCTGTCGGAAATTTTCACCGATCAGCTTTTACGACTTATTGTCGATTCCTTGCTCTCAGTCTCTGTTCTATACGGTTTTCGGATGTAGCGTAATAGCCTCTGTTTTAGCGGCAGTCGGTGTGGCTTATCGTTTCACTGGCAAAATTGCAGCCTTTTCTGCCGTTTTCGTTTTGGGTTATCAGTATAATTTTTCTGAGGTCTATCACGGCACTCATATGATCGCGATGATACTTTTAATTCTAGGAATCTCGAAAGCCGGCGACGCTTTCACACCTAACAAAGTTCATAGCGAAACTGAACTTTGGCACTATTACTGGCCCCTTCAACTTTCTAAATACTATGTTGTTTACGTGTATTTGATTGTAGGACTAGAAAAACTCTATCAATCGGGCTGGGAGTGGGCTTTTTCAGAAAACCTGTGGTTGATAGTTTTTACCTCTCCCTTTCATGGGGCTTGGTCGGGGTGGTTTCTTGGTCTTTCAATGCCAGTGATCTATTTTATCGCATTCTATTCTCTATTCGTTTGTGAACTCATGGCGCCTCTGGCTCTTTTAAAAAATATATTTGGCTATTTCATGTTCTTCAATTGGCTCGGTTTTCATATAGGAGTTTCTTTAATTTTGGGAGGGCATTGGACTTTCTATTCGCAAATGGCATGTGCCGCCGTGTTTCTTCTCCCCCTGATTCAATCACCCAGGAATCGTCAGTTCTAATTATTTGCACGAGATGAACCTCGGGCATTCAGTGTCCTTATTTTCCTTTCATACACAGGATCTGACCGCTCAGGTCGATCGAGATGGTTATCCTGATAGGAAATTAATACAGCTAAGACAGAGAAGTAATTTGTCATAAACGTTTCACCAGAGAACGAAAAGAGGCCGCGATGGATCAGAAAAATTATCTCTATTTTATGAAATTTTTCTTAATCGGTCTTCTGGCTTCTGCGTGTGCTAAACCAAAATCTGATGATGAAGTTAAGGCGACATTTAATGGTTATTGGATGGCTCGGCATGAATTAGAAATTTTGAACAATGCCATTGAAAAAAACTCTTGTACTTTAATTCTTGAAGAAAAAGGTTTGTCTCTTTCAGCTGAGACGATCAACCTCAATATCATGAGTATTTGGCCGGGCGGCAGCATTTTCGCTCTTGATACTATTATCAAAAAAAACGCAAAACAGGCACAGGCCCATCCCGACTCGGTAACAGCTGCGAACATCCCGGGACGCTTTGTCGATCAAGGGACCCTGCACATTATAGAGGATTCGGACCCCTTGAAAGGAGCCCTTGATCCCAGTGAAGAGGATAAATTTGCACTCGCTCCATTTGAAGCTGATGGACTTAGTAACAACACTCTTTTTATCACCCTTAAAGAGCCGGACGGTTTAGTTTTTACCATGCGGGCAAAAAGGCCTGCCGACTCCAACAGCGACGGGTACCAGTCGACTTATAAAAAGATCAGCTTGGAGGAGTATCGAAATATGGTCGATTTCTCACAGGCTTGTTTAGATGGTGCTCTGAGATTTTGATGTCAAACCCAGGCAAGATCTAAGGTTAATAAGAAAGCCCATAGAAAGGACCCGGCACAAATTAGCACAGTCGTTTCCATTCGCTCTATCATTTGTGTAGGCAAGAAACGGGCAGTTTTCCTTCCAACAATATTTCATAGTAATACATTGAATTTCTTTGTCATATGTAGCGCAAAATTTGTCATTGGCTCTTGAAACCACCTTCTGATTTAGACTTTCTTAAGTCAATTCAGGGACCTTCCTAGGATTGGTTTTTGCAATTAAATGTTCAAAACCTAATCTCATAGAGGAGAATTATATGAAACGTTTATTTATTCTCGCAACAGCCTTCATTGCGTCTGTTGGCGGGGCAGAAGTGCAATTTAACCAGGAGTTAGTGAGCGAATTGGCGCCACCAGCAGGAACCGACGCCATTATTTACCAAGGCGATGTTGAAACAAATCCATCGTTTATCACCATTCAAAGCGATGCTGATGGGTCACAAACTTATCAATTTTGTCGCAAGGATTTACGGGGCGGAACCAATTGCCAACCTTTTGGCGATAGTCGTTGTACAATCACCTCAGAAAAAATAGCTGCGACTATTCAATCAAGAATAGATAGGTACGGAGATGATTCTGGATTTAGAGGTGCACAGTGGGGAGCCGGTATACTTGCAAGTCTAGGCCTAATAACCGACATTTATGGCTGTTCCAGAGGTCGAGGTTGTAACAGAATAATTAGTAATGCCGCAAAGAACGCTTTTGGAGGAGCGGTTGGTGGGTTTGTATTATACGATTTAACTGCCGGGCCGCAGATCCAACAAATCAGAGAGGATTTAGAAAGCCACGGCGAAACCACTATTGACACAACAAGTGGTGCAAGTAGAAATCATGGTGACACTCTCCTTTTTGAAGTGGACGACCTTCAAGCTACGAGTAGTTTTCTGGCCAGTGTTACAAGGCAGACCTGTGCTATGGAAATTGAAGCTCAACAAGCACAAGAGTCTACAGAAACCAGTGCTGCAACAGAGAGCACACCGTAAAACAGAATGAAAATGTTCATTGTTACTCTTTTTGGACTGTTTCTTGCCTCCAGTGCTTCAGCGGATGTTTTCTGGAGCTGGGATCAGTCCATAAGAGTTAGTAACGAATTGGAGGTTGAGAATGGAATCTCAGCCGAACGTCTCCAATTTTGTGGAACAATGGAAAACAGAGACCTCTTAGCAAATCAAAACACCAATCAACAAAACTGTAGAAGTTATCCTGACATTCACCCTTACTATTTTCAGGGATCACGCCAGGAATGGGTTGATTTTTTTGACCGATGCCAGAACTTTGATTTCTTAAACACCGGTGTGAGGGTCGCGCACACACTAGCGTTTCTTATAATTTTTAGAAAAGCAGCGCTTAGTAGGAAACAGCTGCAAACCATTACACCCAACCGAGTCTCCAGGCTCAGTCAAAGATTAAGTGCTGGCCGGAATTGGGTGGTTAGAAATACCATTGATAGGGTTATCCCTCAGCAAATTACGCGTCTTACGGAAAATGGGATTCTTGGCGGAGCCAGAAGTGCAGTTTCCAGTTTGGCTGGCAGTTATACTTTGGCCGAAATTTTACCCGATGCTTATCCCAATATTGTGGACGAAGCTATAGTGGACGCTAGAGAGATGGTCTTGAATACTATCAATGGTTCATCAATGACCTTTCCTGAGCCGCGAGAGCGATTGCTAGCACAAGAAAAAGTTATTGAACTCTGCTCCTTTGCATTGAAGGAATCGATTGTTCAGACCGAGCACAGAGCTTGTATGGGAAGTTGCCATGGTGGAGAGGCTACCATCAATGCCGTTCAATCTGTTCCACCCCAAAATCACATTCCCGCACCGACGACGTTGGACAGTCGTCCTGTGGATATAGAAGAGTTAAGAAACTACCTAGAGAATGTTTCCGCAGTCGCACCGTAAGCCCCAATAGTTTTTTTGAAATAATCTCTTATAATTTCTCACAGGCATGTTTAGATGGTCGTTCAGCCTGAAGGCCGCACCAGTTTAATAAATCAGTCTAGAGCTGAGGCTTATGGGCAGAGTGTTTCAAAAGATGAGAATTTTGTTTTCGAAAACGAGGATTGAAATGGCGGAGGAGGGGGGATTCGAACCCCCGGTACGGGTTGACCCCGCACGGTTGTTTAGCAAACAACTGGTTTCAGCCACTCACCCACTCCTCCGAGTTTTTTTCGATTCCGTATACAGGAGACCGTTCACGGTAGCCGGCATACAGATAAGCTGAGCAAAAGAAATTGCCACTTCCCAACGCCAGAATCAAGTCTGGATTAGTAATTCTCTGGAAAAAGCTCGCGCTCCACAGTCTCAATCACGGTGTGTATAAGCTTGATATGAATCTCCTGAATTCGATCGCTGGTTTGGGCGGGAACCACAATCGGAAGATCAGCCAAGTCTTTCAGTTTTCCACCATCTTTTCCTAGCAGTGCGATGGTTTGGATGCCCTTGGATTTTGCTGTTTCAAAGGCATTGATGACATTTTTCGAGTTTCCACTGGTGGAGAGCCCGATAAGAAGGTCGCCTCTTCGTCCCAGCCCTTCCAGTTGGCGGGAAAAAATGTATTCGAAACCATAATCATTGCTAACACAGGTGGTGTGAGCGGCATCACCCAGGGCTAAAGCTCCTAGAGGCGCTCGATCATCGCGGTAACGACCGGTCATTTCTTCAGCAAAATGCATTGCATCACAATGCGAACCACCATTTCCACAACTGAACACGGTGTTGCCATTTTGGTAGCAATCAATGAGAAGTTGGCTGAATTTCTCGCATTTTTCAAGATTTCCGGGCTCGGAGATAAACAAAGCAAGAACCTCTTGCGCTTCAGATAGGCAATTCTTCCAGACCATGGCGTTGTTCATTATCGGCTCCTTTTAGAAACTTTCTAAACCCCCAGCGAATCAAAGACAAGGGCTTGTTTTAAGTGCGAAAATGCCTTAAAACCTCCCTTCGTGCGCTGGTAGCTCAGCTGGATAGAGTACTTGACTACGAATCAAGTGGTCGGGAGTTCGAATCTTCCCCAGCGCGCCATTTTTAAGGGCATTCATGGGGTGCCTTTAAAAGTGGGTTCTTTATGTCTATGAAAGTCGCTGTCAAACTTGCGGCCCTTCTTACCGCTCTTACCTTCACCATCTGTGCAATTTTTTGGCTCAACCAAGGGCATATGGATTCTTTTTGGACCAGTTTGGGTTTTAAATCTGGTCAGCGTCTCAATTGGTGTTCGGAACGAGTGAAGTCGGTGTATTTTTTCGATAATGGCTCTAAATTATTGGAAAAAGACAGAAAATGGATTCTCGTCCAAGACGGCGAAGAAAAAGAACTGGATTATTTGAGAGTGGAAAAGTGGTTTGCTCGCTACTGCCAAATTCCCTTTGAACCTCTTTCTGATGTCGATACTCAAGACTATGTTGCCGCCAAGCCGACCCTTGAGGTTGAATTTATAGACTCTCAACGCCTGACGATTTCAACCCTACCCAATGAGGAAGCGGGTTTTGGTATTCGCAGTCGCCGTTTCAAATCAGAAACTTTGCGTAAAGGATTAAAAGAACTTCTCGCATTTGGCGGAGAAATAAAGTAAACAAGTAGATTCAGTTCCGTTGTTCAGGAGTAGCTCAGTGGTAGAGCAAGCGGCTGTTAACCGCTTGGTCGGGGGTTCGAATCCCTCCTCCTGAGCCATTTTTTATTTCCCACTCAAATTCTACTTTTTGTCTCGACCGGACCAGCTACCTTTTCGGATTGGTAAAGGCGGCTCGAATGCTCTCGGTAATAACCGAGCGGCTTTTCGATTTTGGAAGATCGGCGCGGTATACCAAGCAGATTCGGTCTTTAAAGGATGGAGCCTTCGTGGAGAACTCTCGCAAAGATTGGCTTTTTTCGCGAGTCGCAACCCGAGTCGGTAAAATACCCACGCCGGTGCCTTTGGCGACCAGTTCGGTAATGACTTCAAGGTTGGTGGAATGAATCAGACGATTGAAGTGAATGCTTTGTTTTTGAAAATCACTGAGTACTTTTTGTGCCTGCTGCAAATTAAGGTCACAAATCAAAACCGCATTGTCGCCAGCTTTTTGATTTTCTGAAGGTTTATTGGCTGTCCAAAAAGTAACAATATCTGTGCAAAGTTCTTTGATAATCAAATCCGGGTGTTTGACCGGGTTGACCACGATTCCGAAATCAATTTGGTAGCTAATAATCGATTCTGTAATTTTACGAGACAGATCATGTTCAAGCTTGATGTTGAGCTCGGGATACTGGCTCATTAGGTCCGGCAGAAAATGAGGTAAAGAATAAAGGGCCACCGACGGGTGGCAGCCGATCACGTATTCTCCAGTCACGGCAGTTTCGCGGCGATTGATGTCGGATTTTAATTGCTCCCAATTCAGAAGAAGCAAACGGCCTTTATTTCTCAGTTCCGTTCCGGCTTTTGTTAACTGCACGCCAGACCGAGAACGTATTAAAAGATTGGTACTCAGAGAGTCTTCCAGTCTTTTGATGGCTGAGCTTAGGCTTGGCTGGGTGATCCCCAAGCGTTCCGCAGCTCGGGAGATGTTTTTTGTCTCAGCGACTTCCATGAAATAGTTAATATCGTTAAAGGAAGGTAATATAGCCATAGCCTATGGTTAGTATAGTTCTTATTTGGTTTCGTCAATGGAGGGTTCCCGGTATTGAATAAATATCAAAACCAAGGGGGAAATAATGAAAACCAACGACAATAAACTAACAAGGCGTCGATTCTTTCAGTGGGGCTTGGGAACGGCTGGAACACTAGCGGCCACCTCATCCGTCGCTCAAGTGTGTGGCATCAAAACTGGGGAGCAGGCATTGGGGCCGTTTTTTCCTCGCCCAGGCAGCCCAGTGGATCCGATTAAAGAAAATCCCGATGGCTCGGTTCCCATCTATCTGTCCAATGACAACGATTTAACTTTTGTAAAAGGCCGAGAGGGCGAAGCCTCTGGACAACAAGTGATTGTCCGAGGTCGAATACAAGATAATCAATGTCGCCCTTTGCCTGGAGCCACTGTTATTATTTGGCAGGCCTCCGAGACGGGGCGATACAATCATAAGGGCGACGCCGCCAATCCTGACTTTAAAGATCCAAGGGATGGGAAAATCATAAAAAGAAAAATCGATCCGTTTTTTCAGTCGTGGGGACAAACAGAGACCGATGCCAATGGCGAGTATGAGTTTAAAACCATCGTTCCTGGGTTTTATCCCGCCGACCTACAAGGCGGATGGTATCGTCCACCGCATATTCATTTTATGGTTTCTGCCACCGGCTTTGAACAGTTCGTCACTCAAATGTATTTTCGAGGTGATGAAATTCGAGATAACGACTTTGTGCAGGAGTTGAATGAAAAAGACTTTTTGTTACAAGGAAATAATCTGTCAAAAGCGCAAAGGGAAAAACTCATTGTCGATTTCTTGCCCTTCAAAGGACAGACTGAGCTTGAAGGAAAATTCGATATTACTTTGGGACAATAAAACCGACAGGGGCCAACCCTCTGGGTTGAGCCTTCACCGGGTTCGATTTAAGCCTCACTCCTTAAAGAGTGAGGTTTTTTGTCTGCAAGATTTAGCGGAATGATTTTTTTGAGGGGAACACCTTCCCCACGATAAAAAATTAGGACGCCAACTGCTGTCTGTACAGCTTCAGCCGCTCAGGATCAGAGTCCAACTCGATACATTGCGAGAAAGCCTCTTGAGCTTTGGTTTTCATACCAAATTTATTGTAGGCAAACCCAAGGCACGACCAAGCTTTGATGAACTCTGGATAATCAAGAGTGACCTCTTCCAGAAGGTGCAACGCGCGTTCGGCATCCAGGTTTTTCCAGAAAAGGTGGTAGCCCAATTCAAATTTGGCGAAATGTCCGACATCTGGATTTTCCATAAGTTTTTCAAGAATCAGTTGGCCATTCACGTAGTCACCCTCAGCAAAAGCGACCTGTCCATAAACCAATTCGTCCCAAGAAATCACCTTCGGCGAAAGTTGTTCTGAAAGCTTTGCTTGCTGAACCCAGGCCATAACGTCGCCCATAGGATCTCCTTCAAGATATGAAACTTCAGCTCGCAGTAGATAAAGCTCACTTTGCTCGGCAAGAACGTGACTTTCTCTAATAATAAGCTGAATCAAATCTCGACAGCCGTTGAGATGGCCCTGTGAGAGCATCGTCTTCAGCTGCAACATGAGCGATTCAGGATTTGAATGGCGTTTTAAAAAAGATCGAGCCGTATCGTAATAAAACCCCGACGATTCCGGCTCGATAAATGACATGATGTCTGTTTGCTTGATCCCCATTTAATCCCCCCCAGAATTATGGTTCACCCCAATTTCTTTTAGTGCCAATTTGGAACCAGCACTTGTCTTGTTTTCATTTTTATCTCACTAAATGTAAAGCTATTAATTCTTATAGAGATTATAGCATTTTATTTGAAAAGAAGACTTGTGCTGTAAGACTGATGTCGGGGCCAAACTGTTTGAATTTTGTTAACTATAACAATAAGTTAAACAGCCATGTAAAGATTACATAAAACCCAGACCGTGGCGCAGAGCTGTATTCGAAAAATCGATGAAAATATTTTATAAAAAATGGCAAAGTAACTTTGAAAAAAAAGTCTATTGGGGAGCCTAATTTGCTTATTTATTTATCAGTTATAACAGGGGTTGCTGTTTTCGTTTTAGCTTACTCGCTATGGCGTTGGTTAAAACAGTATCAAGAACTTATTCAATTGCGAGAAAGAGTTCTTAAAAAGGATCAAGAACTGGCTCAGCAAGAAGAGAAAATTCAGTATTTCAAAACGGAAATGAAATCCACCTTTGAGGCAGCCGCACAACAAGCATTACAAGGCTCCAACCAAGAGTTTCTAAAACTTGCCGAACTGGCTTTAAGCAAACAACATCAACAGGCCGAAAATTCTTTGGATAAAAAGAAATCGGAGATCAACAGTATAGTTGGGCCCTTGAAAGAGTCTTTGCAGCAGTTTTATCAAGAAGTCACAAGTATGGAAAAAGAACGTCAACGTTCTTACGCTTTGGTCGAAAGCGAAATTAAGAAAGTTGTCGAAACAAGTGCCACCTTGTCCAAAGAAACGCGAGCGTTGAAAAACGCTTTAAAAAAGCCCCACGTGCGTGGTCGTTGGGGCGAGGTGCAGCTTAAAAACTGTATCGAGCTTGCCGGGATGTCAGAGTATGCCGACGTGTCGTTTCAAGATGTTAATCAAAACGATGGCAAAAAGCTTATACCCGATATGACCGTCAAAATGCCAGGTGGACGAGTCGTTATTGTCGATGCAAAAACACCGATCGACGCGTTTTTAACGTCATTGGAAGCGGGAACAGAGAGTGAGAAGAAACTCGAAATGGCCCGCCACGGAAAGCAAGTTAAAGACCACGTCATCAAGCTGAGTCGCAAAGCTTACGGCGACCATCTTAAAGAGAGTGCCGATTTCACTGTGATGTTTTTACCTAACGAATCGTTTTTGTATGCCGCACTTGAAACTCAGCCGGACTTAGTTGAGTTTGCCTTGGACAAACAAATCTTAATTGCAACGCCACCCACCTTTGTTGGCCTTTTAAAAGTTATTCGCTATGGATGGAACGAAGAGCGACTCAATAAAAACGCCGAGGAGATTTCGAACATCGGTAAAGAACTTCATAAAAGAATTGGTGACTTTATGGAGGCTTATTTTGATATCGGTCAGAGTCTGAAGAAGGCTCAATCCAGTTACGAAGTGGGACTGACTCGTCTCAATTCGAGAGTCATTGTTCAGGCCAAAAAGATGGAAAAACTGGGAGCAAAAAGTCATAAAGAATTGCCAACGGTGGACCACTAAGTTTTCAGAAAAAAATGTCTAAGAATGTCTCAAGTTGAGACAGTCGAAAGGGGCATTGTTATGAGATTCTTCCTCCTACCCCTATAATATAGATAAGGCTAAACACTCAATAGAACTAGGTAATGGGCTTTAGTTCAGGGGATTGTGGCCCGATAAGTTCTAAGAATAGGGGGGATCAGTGAAACTATTCTTATCCGTACTGTTATTTTGTCCGGCGATGGTTTTCGCGCAAAGCGAAGAGTTTCTCGTTGATGACTCTAGAGTTGTTGAGGAAAACCCTGGCGATTCGCGAGGTGGTTTGTCTTCGGGCTCTCAATCCGAGTACCAAGAACCGGAAGATACCGGTGCCGAACTTGGTGATACAGGTGCTTTTGGAGTGACCCAGCAAGGGGGACTCGACGGAACCACCGATGCTCAAGGCCAAGGAAGCCAGGTACAATTGATGGGACTAGCCATGGGAGCCATGTTTGCTTCTCAGTGTGGACCTCATAATGCTTTTGCTTGTGTGGCTGCGGGTTTATCGTTCGCTGATGCGATGGCCGGAGGCTCAGCAAAAAACGCCGCTTATCAAACCGGAACTTACATCGATCCGACGGCCGGTTATGACGGTGATAGCGGGGGAACGGATCCAATTATCGATCAACAAATTCAAGATGGAATTCAAGATTTATCGGAAGCCGGCTTTATCGTGAATGGTGATGGTTCTGTAACGGGTCCGGATGGACAAACTTTTACAGCCGATGATCTTCAGTCTCCGGAAGCGATGATGGCTAAAGGTGCAACCGCCGAACAGGCGGCGAACTTTATGGATCAGGCGGGTAAAGTGCGAACAGCTGCCGCAAAAAAGGCAGGTATCGATCTCCCCGAAGGAGCGGCCGGTGAAGAAGGTCAAGCCATGGCCGCTGCTGGCGCCGGTGGTGGAAGCTTTGGTAGTGGTGGTTCGGGCTCTGGAGGAGCTGTCGGTGCTCTTGATGGTGGAGTGATTGAAGAAATCGAATACCGTGGTGGTAAAAAGCAAAAGCGAGGCATTGCTGAAGCTGCTGCCTCAAAACTTTCGAAGAATTTTAACGGAGATCCAATTGGTATTGGAATGGGCAACTTATTTTTAATTGTCCACCAAAAATATGGGTCAGAGAAAAAGAAGAAAAGATTTTTTAACAGAGAAATCGTGAGCAAGGGTCAATGATATGAGTGTATTTAGAATGATAATTATCTTATCGAGTCTAATGATTTTGCCGTTGGCAGCTTCTGCTAATGCACCGGCAGAAGCGCCTATTCCTGAAGCAAGTCCAGTGGGTGCGGCTAGTGCGGGCAATCCCTACACTGCTGAAACAGCAGAACAACACATACCTGATTGCAACTCAGCTCAAGAAAATATTCAGTACTTTTGCAGCCAAAATACGGAATTAGAACTGGCACAACAACGAGCCAACGTGGCTGGTATGTTTCAGGCAGGGCAACAAGGAGCAGGACAAACCGCTCGTGACGCTGAGACCAATGCTACCTTCAGTCAAGCTTCACTTCGAAGAGTAAGAGGTCACTGTCGAGCCGCTTATGATCGTTGTAACCAAACCTGTACCGAAGAAGCCAACCAACATCGTCAGCGCGCTGTTCAAGATCAAATGAATGCAGCAACCCACCAACAAAATGCTCAGACCGCCTTAGATATTCGAAACCGATGTTATCAGGAACAAGCGGCCTTACAAAGCCAGGCTACGGCTATGGAAGCGAACCTTGCTGAAATTTTGGCCGCCGTTGCACAGATCATGCAGGCTCTTGGTTTGGGACAGGGAGATGGTTCGGCCTCACTAGCATCGGCTGATGACACCGAAGAAGAAGATAAGTGTGAAGGCGAGTACGCCCATCTGCTTATTGAGTGTAAAGATCAATCGGGGCCATCGGGAACCCGGGCGGGACTGAGTGGTGCCGCAGCTCTTAGTGGAAAAACTAGCACGGGCCTCGGAAATCTTTTTGACGGAGCCAATGGTGGTGAGCCTGGAGGAGAGTCCAAAGGCGGTGATGATGACTCGGCCGGTGGAGGGTCTCCGTTCGGTGCCGCTGGATTTGGCGGTGGTAATGGCCTTGGTGGAACCAACGCGGCTGCTGGTGGCGGAGGGTCTGGAAAAGAAGAACTCGATACCGATATTCAAAAAGGCTACATGGGAACTGGCGGCGGTTTCGGTGGTGGCGGCGGAGGCGGCGGCGGAGGTCGCAGTGCTGGTCGCGGCTACAACCCTGTTTCGCCATTAGGTGGAGCCGCCGGTGTGAACAAAGCGGCCTTGCAGAAAAAATTAAACAAGTATGCCAATAGTGGTAAGCGGAACCCAGCTTCTGCAGGTGGAGCCAATGGTCCCTTTGAATCCAACTGGGCCATTATTAAAAAGGCTTATAAAAAGAACTCAAGCTCTATGTTTCATCAACAGTAGAGACAACCCAAATGCTGGGGCTTTCTGGCCCCAGTCAGTTGCGGAAGGTGGACTTTCTTTTCAAAATAACGGGCGGCTGCCAAAAAGCCAAAAGTACTCGATTCAAATGCTTGGCTAGGCCAACCCAAATCATCGGTTAATAAAATTTCAACTTCCGGTAGGTCAAAAGCAATTCGCTCCATCAAATAGGGATTGTGAACGCCTCCCCCGTAAAAATAGATTTTTTTTGGTAGAGACTTCATGGCTTGATAGGACATAGCAATGGATTTTGCCGACAGTTCGGTGAGAGTTGCCATTTGATCTTCAAAGCTTAAGCGCTTAAAGGCAAGGCCTCCCCATTGCTCAATCATTTCTAAGTTGAAGTCTTCTCGACCCGTACTTTTTGGAGGTTTTTTGTGGAAGAAGGGATGCTTCAGAAACTGGTTGACCAAAAGAGGGTCAGGAATGCCTTTAGCACTCAAGCGTCCTCCCTTATCGAACATCCCTTTGTTGTTCTTCTGCATCCATGCATCAAGAAGAATGTTGGCAGGACCCGTATCAAAAGCGAGGGAGTTTTTGCTTTTAAAGTAAGTCAGGTTTGAAATACCCCCGAGGTTGTGAAAAGCACAAGAACCTAACTTATTCTGTTGTAAAACAATTTTTTGAAAAAACGGAGCAAAAGGGGCTCCTTGACCGCCGTTGACGACATCGGCGGATCTAAAATCAAAGTACACAGGTTTTTGGGTGGCATCAAAGGCAAACCCTGGATGTCCGATTTGTGCTGTAGCGACGGCACCTTCATGAAATACGGTTTGGCCATGTAATCCTATAACATCAAAGCGGGCGCTTTTCTTTAAGACCTTCAAATGCTTTCCATAGAGGCGTCCCAGGTCAAAGTGCAAATTGGAAAGGTCGTAAGTGGTTAGTTTATTTTGAGCTGCTGCAAGAAGTTGCGACTTTAAGGTCTTTGGTAGCGACTTCTGCCAATGTTTGATGAATTTAATCTTTTTAAATTCTTTATCGACTTGGATGAGTGAGTAGTCGATGGCGTCGAGGCTTGTACCATTCATTATTCCCAGGGCTTTGATGACTTTTTTCACTATTCGGACTCCTCTAAAAAAATTCCAGATTTTGGATTTTCGCTATCGGCAATAGACTGGTTGGAAAACACGATAGCATCTTTAACAAACTGGTTTTCAGGCCAGTGCACTCCAGACCCAACAACCACATGACCAGAAATTTGATCCCAGTGTTGTTTTAAGTTTTCGTCTTCGCCAATAAGTTGTTTGCTGTTATCGACGGTTTTCCACAGGGGTTTCCACCCAAAAAACTGACGACGCTGGTTGATGGCGGCCCATTGTGTTTGAGCCAAGGTTCGACTGGCTTCAAAAAAGGATCGAGGGTTGCCCGTTTCATGCCACTCGGCTTGATCGAGATGATAATGGAAGATGTTCTGGCCCTGGCTAATGGCCTCCACCAGAACTTCATAAAAGATATTTGATTCCCCGTTGGGGAGCCAGTCGAGTATTTTGCTAGAAAAGACCTTATAGCCCGTGTAGTGCACGGGGCGTGGTTCTCCAGGGGGCGCATCCATCCCAAAGCCGATCACGGTTTGGTCCGGTGTGACCCACACTGGCTTCAGCGACTTCATCAGTTCGGGATGATCACAGGTTAAAAGGCAGCTTAAGGTTTTCTTTTCGTTGAAAAACCGAACCAATTTGTTTATCACTTTAGAATCTGTGGGGATTAAAACCTCATCTCCGTTAGCAATCATAAAAAACTCATGCTTTCTTAAGATATCGCGAGCATTCCACAAAGCGCCGCCACTTCCTAGAAGCTTTTCGGTCTCGTCTACAGTCGTAATTTCTCGGCAGTGATCTTTCAATGAAGACGCTAATATTTCGATTTGATTAGGAAGATGATGCTTATTCATCAGATAATCTTTGAATCCACCTTGGGCGGCCAGGTAAAACCCATAGTAAGCCAAGGGAATATTTAAAAGAGGCAGGGTCGGCTTGGCGTAGTAGTCGGTGTAAGGCTTAAGGCGTGTGCCTTGACCAGCAGTGAGCATAAAACATAGGCTCACAAATCCTCCCAAGTCGGTTGGGAACGTTCAAGAAGCTCGAACAAAAGACTGTTGGCTTTCCAGTCTGGTAGAGTCTTCATTATATGCTTTAAGGTTGGTTCGATGTAGCCAAGGTAGCGGTTGTCGTCTCGGGTCATCTTAAACGAGGCAAAACTTCCACAAGCCTTAAAGCAGCGTTGGATGGTTTGATAAAGAAAGAGTTCATTCCATTTCTCGTCACTCAAATTCAGTTTATCGTAGTGCTTAAAGTTATCTTTATAATATTTCATGAGCTCGTTAACTGAAGCCTCAGTCAACTCGACATAAGAGTCATAAAAAAGACTGACCAGGTCGTAGGCCGGGGGACCGAGGCGAGCATCTTGAAAATCAATGATAGCGACCTCACCGTAAGAAAGCATAATGTTTCTTGAGTGAAAATCGCGGTGGCAGATCACTTGCGGAGAGCTGTATAGAGACTCACAAATTGTTGTAAACTCACCGTCGAGCTGAGACTCTTCGGTTTCAG
This sequence comes from Bdellovibrionales bacterium, assembly GCA_964230555.1. GTDB lineage: Bacteria > Bdellovibrionota > Bdellovibrionia > Bdellovibrionales > JAGQZY01 > JAGQZY01. The sequence goes on along the minus strand of CAXRIX010000080.1, from coordinate 34,404 downwards.
AAAGCTCCATCTTTAAAAGACCCTTGAGCAGATACTTCTTTGCATAGTTTAACTCCCACAGAAGTTTCTCAACAGAAAACTCGTTGTGGTAGGCCGTACAAACTTTACCTTCGGGGGCCTCAAAGCAGAGTGAGTGAATTTTGATCAGTTCATCCAAAGATTTTTTGTAAAATGAGAGAACGAACTCCTGGTTCTGGAACTCCCAGAACCGACGCTCAAGAGTGAGATCACCCAGGTCTTCAAGTAAAAATAAGCCCAGTTCTTTGTCATAAGTGTGAATTTTGGGAACGCGAATTCCATGCTCATCAAAATATTTTTGAACCGATAGGAATGGGAAGTCGGCAATTTTTTTAAATGGTTCCCACTCCATCAAAACCCAAGACTTTTTGTTGTCGCAAATCACCCGATAATAGCGTCGGGTCGATGCGTCCCCCGCCAAAGGTGTGACTGAAAAGTCCTCAGTGTTAAGCAGGGGCTGTAAAAAATCTTGAAAAGGCTGCATCTCCTGATTTTATCTCAACTTCCTCAGGAAACATAGTCTCAATAATTCAATGCAATATATGAGATCCCGGCGAGAACGGTAAAAAATAGATGCCTTTGGTTTCATCACACTCATGAAGAAACGGTGATTCTTGTTTATGGTGATAAATCAAGAAGTGGGCCTGAACGCGAGCTGAAATTTTAGCGTTAGACCGGTAGTTTTTGAACTCTCGCTTCAATTGTTCTAATTCTTCGGAAACCTCATTTTGGCTGGTGACAATGATCAGTGGCTTGGGGCCATCCATCTTTTGAAGTTTCGCCAAATTTTCTCGTAAAATACGAATTTGGTCCGAGGTCAGCTCCTCGATGTTGGGAACGAACAAGGTGACCTGCGGAAAATTCTGCCAGCTGTGGGCATCTTCCCATACCAAGTCAGGAGTTTCCTTGGCATTGATAAAGGCCCAATTGCCAATCCAGTCGTGGACTGAAAAGGCGATATGAGAATTAAAATTATCATTGTCTCCACTGATCCAGATAGGTCGCCGATCTAGTGGCTTTTTCTTTTTAAAGTCTTTGTATTGGTAATGAGGAACAGAATCTTTTTTTGTTCTGAGTTCGATCACTTTATTGTCATCGCAGTGAGCTCTTTCTATAGCGATTAGGGTTTGATCTTGGGTTTCAAGCTCATCAATCAGGCTTATATGCTCAGCGATCGTGAGCTGTAGGAACTGCGCCATTTCAGCAAAGATAATGGCATCTTTGTTGTCGACAGGACGGGCTGTGACAACCGCATTGAGTTCTTGTTTTGAGTTAAAAATTGGAAACGAAACCTGCCGAAGGGTCCGTGAGTAGACGAAAGGGCTTTTAAAGCTACTTCGTTTTTCCTGCCTTTTTTGTGTGACTGTGAGTTTTTTATCGATTTTGAGTTCAGCGCCGTATCTTTCTTTAAAAATTGTGCTGACCTTGTTGAATATTGCATCCATGTCTTTGATCCCTTCCGTTTATTCGAGACATTTCCTATACAAAACATGTGCCGAAAATGAGCCTATGGTTTATGAAAAAAGCTCACAAAAGAATAACTGTACAAAACAAATTGACCCGCAAAAAAGTAGTAAAAACAATGTGTTAGAATCTTGCTCGAAACAGAGTCAATGGACAATGGGTGTTTTTTACAGGAGTGAAAACGCTCTGGTCGAAATCAAGACCAGTAATAACTTCAGGGTTCGGTATAATTTCAACACCGTTGCCCCCCTTTTAAGGGGTGCATTTACATTATGGCTGTCAGAGGCGGGCGATGAATATCAAGCGGTGGTGTCCTTAAAAGTATTCTTGATGTTGATTCATTGAGTGCTCCAGAAAGCTTAGATTGGGGAGGCCGAGGCTTGCGGTTGGGGGGAACTAGTGTCATCATTAAGAAAAGGGGAAACTTATGAAATTCCAGGCCTTTTTCACAATTATTTTGTTTTCTTTGAACATTTGGGCTCAGGGCAATGTTGAGGTCCGAGGCACCTATGTGAAAGACAATAAAAACTTCATATATATGGAGTCCGATACAGAAAAGATTAAAATTAAAAAATCGGAACTCACAAAAGAGGGCGTCAAACAGATCTTGGCGAATAAAGAGACAGAACTCACTCTTTTCGTGCCTCCGAAGTCCATCGTTCACCGTTTGGAAAAGCCGAAAACCAACTAAGAACGAAAAAAGGGAAGCTTTCGCTTCCCTTTTGATATTTATAATCTGATCTTGGTGACAGGAGTCCCTTAGCTCTTCCGAACTCTTCTTTTATCAAGATCGTATTTTTCAACTTTCATAATAAGACCAGCGCGACTGATGCCAAGCTCTTTAGCAAGCTTAGACTTATTCCAGCCGGTTCGACGAAGTCCTTCTTTAATCATTTGCATTTCAAGTTCTTCGATGGCGTCTTTTAGTTTACCTGTAACGCGAGTTCCTTGAACTTTGGTTTTTTGACCACCTTCAATGATCTTTGGAGAAAGCATGTCGCCTGTGATTTTAGTCTCTTCACCACTAAGTACAACGATTCTCTCCATTTCGTTTTGCAGCTCTCGGACGTTTCCAGGCCAATGATAGTCATAAAGCTTTTCCAAAGCCCGTTTTGTCAAAACACGCTTGCCGATGCCTGAGCGTTTACAGGCGTGGTCGATGAAAAACTCTGATAATAAAGGAATATCCTCTTTACGCTCACGCAAAGGCGGAACGCGAAGGTTGATCACATTTAAGCGGTAATAAAGATCCTCACGGAAGCTTCCATTTTCAACCATTTCACGAAGATTTCTGTTGGTGGCCGCAATCACTCGAACATCAACTTTTCGAGACTCAAGGGCACCGACTGGTGTAAAAGTTCCTTCTTGTAAAACACGAAGCAACTTCACCTGCATTTGCGGGGAGGTGTCACCAATTTCATCGAGAAAGAAAGTCCCTTTGTCGGCGATTTCGAAAAGACCTTTTTTGTCTTTATGAGCACCAGTAAACGATCCCTTTACGTGTCCAAAAAGTTCTGACTCAAGAAGGTTATCGTTAAAAGCGGAACAGTTCTGAATAACAAAAGGCTTGCTAGAGCGAACCGAATTGTAGTGAATCGACTTGGCGATGAGCTCTTTTCCGGTACCATTCTCACCTTGGATAAGGACAGTGCTGTCAGCACCTTTGATTTTATCCAACAATGCATAAGTACTTTGCATGGCCTGAGATTTTCCGATCATGTTGTCGTATTTATAACGGCTTCCAAGTTCTTTGTTAAGCTCACGAATTCTTTCTTCACGGTTACTAATTTCTAGGTGTAGGGTGACGATCTCACGAGACACAAGGTCGACAAGGTCAATAAAGTGAGCGCGATCGTTGTCATCGAGAAAACGGATTTTAGAGACTGCAAAATCAACAGTGTCACGGGTTTCACCTTGCGAGGCCAAACGGTCTTTGACTTCATCAATTCGATTGGTTTCAGCTGTATCTTTGATAAATCCCAAGCCAACAACTGTGCCCATAAATTCTCCATCAATAACGATGGGGAAAACCGCCATATCAAATCCAGCGTTGGACCATTTGGTTAACGAGAAACGGCTTTCTGAAGCTTGCATCTCATTGATGGCTCCAGAAACCTCTTCGGAAAGACCTTCTCGATTGGCTTCTTTATTAAGGAAGGCTTGAACAGCGGGGTTAACGATGGCTGTTTCTTTGTAGCCTCGCATGCGCCCTCTTTCATCGGTGAAAACAACATCAATGTTCCACCACGAGGATAGTATCAACTTCAACTTTTTAATAACGTGGATATGTTCAAACTCATCCCAATTGATCATGCCTTATCTCCTTGCCGTCAATAATCTGTACAGTTTCTTATCGTCAAAAAAGTGGACAACTTTACAGTATTGCGAAGAATTTAGTCAGATATTTTAAGTCATTGAATTTACTTGGTTATTTTACTAAGTGTTGAATCCTCAAATGTCTCAAAATGAGAGCTGTCAAAAGGGCAGTCAAAAAAGCATTGATGTTAACCCTAAATTTTGCCAAGTTGTTCGACATGTATAAATCTTGGCTGAGACTATGGCCTTTTGTTAAGCCCTTCAAAATGAAGATTTTTGGCGCTGTTCTGTTGGGTGTTTTTTACGCTCAGCTGCAGGTGCTATTGCCGATTTTAGCCCAAACACTGCTTGCGGCCTTTGATTCCTTAGGTGTTGAGAAAAGAATTCTTAATTTAAAAGAAAAAATGCAAGCGTTGGGAGAGGACCAGCCAGAAAAGCTTGAAGTGTTACGCAACCAACTGCAAGCATTGGAAGACCTACCACAAGGGTTGGCCGCCAATCCCGAGTTTATGAAATTGGCGAGGTTCTTCGAAATTCCACAAGATTCTTACCTCCTTCAGGTCAGCAACTATGACATTGTTTATTTTATAGCTTTAGCCTTCCCTGTGTACTATCTGCTGTGGGGCTTGATTCGTTATTTTCATTTTTTCCTAGTCAAATACACCGGCGATCAAATTATCTCGAATATTCGTTTGGCTCTTATGAACAAATTTCTAGACTTGGATGTCCTCTATCTCGGTCGTCAGAAAAAAGGCTCCAGCGGCCTTCTTAGTCGGACTTTAAACGATACTCTAATTTTGCAAAATGGTTTGCAATACTACGCTGACCTTATTCGCGAGCCCATTGTGGCCTTGGTCCTAATCGGATATTTGTTTGTGACCAACTGGAAAATCACTTTAGGATGTTTTGTTTTTCTTCCCATATTCGCGGCCGTCATTCGAATTATCACAAAAAGTTTACGGCGCTTTGGCCATGAAAGCCAAGAATCTCTTGAGGAGGTTACGAAAACCTTAAAAGAGGGCCTGGATGGAGTTCGGGTGATTCAATCATTTAACCTGCAACAAACCATTAAAAAAAGGTTCGCTGACCAGGTTGGTGATTTTTTGAGTAAACGGCGCAAGATTATCAAAAGAGAAGAGCTTGGAAGTCCTATCAACGAATGGTTCGCTTCGGTGTTGGTTTGTGGAATTTGTTTGTTTCAAGCCCAGCAAATCATTGCCGGGGAGTCGGATCTGTCAGCATTTCTTGGCTTTTTGTTTGGAGCGGGCCTTTTAAATAACCCAATTAAAAAGACCCAGCAGGCTGTTATCCGAATCCAGCAGAATGTGGTGGCCTTAGATCGTCTGAATGAGGTTTTAAACAGTGAAAGCCAAATTTTAGAACCGACCCAACCAAGAGCCTTCCCCGACAACTGGTCGCAAATTGATTTTAAGGACGTTAACTTTGCTTATGGAGACAAGGCCGTCCTTAACTCGGTGGATCTTCAAATCAAGAAAGGCGAAGTGGTCGCACTGGTCGGAGAAAGTGGGTCTGGAAAGTCGACTTTGGCCGGACTTTTACAACGATTCTTTGATCCTGTTTCAGGCCGTATCGAAATCGGAGGGGTCCCCATCAATGAAATGATGACAGAGGATTTACGCAGCCATATTGGCTACGTCACTCAAGATGTCTTTCTGTTTGACGATACCATTGAAAATAATATTTGGTTTGGAAACCTCAACCGAGATAAAGCCGACGTGCCAATGGCGGCCAAGATTGCCAATGCCACAGGATTTATCGAAGCCAACAATCTTAGCTTTCAATCGAATGTGGGTGAGCGAGGCGGTCGTCTTTCAGGGGGCGAGAAGCAGCGAATTAGTATCGCTCGTGCTGTGTTCAAAGACCCTCCGATTCTTATTTTAGATGAGGCGACAAGTGCACTCGACTCGGCCAGCGAACTTGAAGTGCAAAAAGGAATTGAGAAGCTTTTAAAAGGCCGAACGGCTTTAGTGATTGCTCACCGGCTTTCTACAATCATCAACAGTGACCGTATTATTGTGATGAAGCAGGGTCGCATTGTTGAACAGGGTCGCCACGAAGATCTTCTGAAGAAAAATGCCGAGTACGCCAAGTTCTATAACTTACAGTACGCTCAGTAATTAAAATCTATAAATTTAAATATTCTTTTAGGTATTTGCCGGTGTGGGTTTTCTTTTTGCAAATGTCGATGGGAGAACCTTGGGCGACAATTTTACCACCATCAACGCCGGCCTCAGGGCCCATATCAATGATGTAATCGGATTGAGCCATAACCTCTAAGTTGTGTTCGATCAGTAAAACGCTACCACCGGTCTCAACAATCTGGTGAAGAATGGACATTAGCATTTGGACTTCTCGAAAATGCAGTCCTGTGGTCGGCTCATCCAAAATATAAAGTGTCGCTTTTTGATTGGTTTTGTAAAGCTCTCGGGCAATTTTAATTCGCTGAGATTCACCACCACTGAGGCTTGATGTGCTTTGGCCAAGGGTTAAGTAATCCAGACCCACCTGCTTTAGGACACTCAAAGGTTTTCGAATATTGGGATAAGAGACAAAAAAGTCCATAGCTTCAGCTACGGTCAGCTGTAAAACTTCGTAAATGTTTTTGCCTTTGTACTTAACCTCTAAAATCTCTTTTCGGAACTTCATTCCATCGCAAGACTGACAGATGGTTTTAATGTCATCCATAAAAACCATATCAATCAGCTCATAACCTAAACCCTTGCAAACAGGGCAACGCCCGCCATTGACGTTCAATGAAAATGTTCCTGGCGTGTAACCGCGATTACGTCCCTTTAAAGTTCCAGAGTAAATATCACGAATCACATCGTAAATTTTAAGATAAGTGGCCGGATTACTGCGCGCCGACTTTCCAACTGGGGATTGATTGATGTGCAAAACATTCTTAAGGTTTTCGGTGCCGACTAATTTTTTGTAAGGCTCACCACGTGTATATTCAATATCACATTCGGTGAGCAGGGCCGGGTAAAGAGTTTCAGTGACTAAAGTGGATTTGCCTGATCCGCTCACACCGGTGACAGTGACGATTCGATTTAAGGGGATTTTCACCGAGGTGTTTTTTAAGTTTCTTCCGGTGCACCCTTTTAACTCGACAAAATATTTGTAATCTTTCAAGCCCACAGGACGAGGCGAGTACATGGTTTTGCGTTCTGAAGCCAAAAACTGGTTGGTGTTTGATGTTTCACAAGCTTCAAACTCTTCTCGCGTGCCATTAAAAACGATAGAGCCACCTTTGTAACCCGAGCCGGGACCCATTTCGATGACATGGTCACTTTCACGAATCACATCCTGATCATGTTCGACCACCACCAGGGTGTTGCCAAGGTCGTTCAAAGCTTTTAATTGTCGAATCAGCTGGTCGTTATCCCGTGGGTGTAAACCGATGGTCGGTTCATCCAAGACATAAAGGGCTTGTGAGAGTCCCATTCCTAATTGTTTAGCCAGCAAAAGACGTTGAAACTCACCCCCCGAAAGAGAGCGGGTTTGGCGTGACAAACTGAGGTAGTAAACTCCAATCTCGTTAAGAAAGCGAAGGCGTGAACAAAGTTGTTCATAGATATCCTTCACCATTTCTTTTTCGTATTCCGTCATGTTCAGACCAAGAACAAACTCATTCAAATCTTTTAAAGACATTTCACACAAATCGGTGATTGTTTTTCCTTGAATCAGGTAATGCCGAGTCACCGGTAACAAGCGAGACCCTTCGCAGGTGGGACAGGTGAAGGCGGTCTTAAATCGTGCCAAAAACACGCGAACATGCATTTTGTATTTTTTTGTTTCTAGGTGCTCAAAATAACCTCGGACACCATAAAATTTACTGTTGCCGTTCCACAAAGTTTCTTTCTGTTTCGCTGTTAACTTGTTCCAAGGTTTGTCGGTGTCGATTTTAGCAGACTTGCAATAGTTCAAGAGTTTGCGGCGGGCCTTGGCAGCGCTTGGCATAAAAAACGGTACAATCGCCCCTTCTTTCAAAGAAAGTGTCGGGTTGGGAATGACTTTTTTCTCATCGATATCCAACGTATTACCAAAGCCATTGCACTCCGAGCAGGCTCCAACCGGTGAATTGAAACTAAAAAGTTGTGGAGATCTGTTTGGCAGTACCTCACTGCATTCTGAGCATGAAAGACTGTCGCTAAGCTTAATGACGTAATTTTCAGTACTAATAATTTGAGCCGCACCAAAATTTTGTTGGTTGTACTTAATGGACATCTCATAACATTGACCAATAGAGTCCACTAAGCGCCCGCGGTCTTCATCGTTTATGGCTAAGCGATCGATGACCAAGAAGAAGTCTTTTTTAGGTAAGTCTTTAACTTTTGTTTGAGGGCCAATTTCTATGGGCGAAACTTTCAGATCTTTTTTGGCTCGGCTTTTATCTACTAAAATACGATTGAATCCATCGGCCAACAATGATTTTAAAAAGTCTGTATTATTGTAGCGCTTCTCTTTTTGCTTGATTGCGACTGTTAAATAGACGCGCTTACCCTCCCACTCATCGATAAGCTTATTTGCGGCTGAGGTTGGACTGTCGCTAACAATAGGGCCATGGCCGTTGGGGCAGTGGGCGACCGAAAGTTTTGAATAAAATAAACGCAGGTACTCAATAATCTCAGACGTGGTACCCACCGTGGAGCGAGAGTTTTTTACGGTGTTTTTTTGTTCCAGAGCAATCGCCGGAGGCACGTTGGCAATACTGTCTAACAGAGGTTTTGGGGCTTGATTTAAAAATTGACGAGCGTAGCTTGAAAGGCTTTCGATGTATCGTCGTTGTCCTTCAGCAAACAGTGTCTCAAAAGCGAGAGAACTTTTGCCCGACCCACTGGGACCGCAAACAACAGTAAAAGAGTTGATGGGAATATCCACATCAATGTTCTTTAGGTTGTTTTGTCTGACTCCTTTGAGCTCGATATTCATGCTCAGGAGCCTATCAGATCGTGGCAATATTTAATAGGGATTTCGCCGTTGATAGCGCCTTTGGCGCTGTGCAGGCCCTCGATTCACCCGAAGGCCTGAGACCACTAGGGTCTAGAATTCCTGTCGATAAAAATCGGTTTTGTCCTCTTCTTCTTGGCGTTGGACTTCTTCTTCATTTTCCAAGCCCGGCTCGGTTCCGCTGATAAAGGCCTGGCGAACCACTTCATGGCTTCTGGCTGTGGCCAACTTCCCAGTTTCATTATCGATATTGGCAAATACAATATTGTTAGGAATGGGAAAGTTCTCTTTGGAACTGTCATTGTGAACACCTTGCATATACTCCAACCAAATGGGTAAAGCGGCTCGGCTTCCGGCCTCGCCACGGCCCAAGCTTTTTTCCTGATCGAACCCGACCCAAACCCCGGCACTCACCTGTGGAGTGTAACCCATGAACCAAGCATCATAATAGCCATTGGTTGTGCCGGTTTTTCCGGCCACTTCTCTGTTTAAGCGACGGGCTCGGCCTCCAGTTCCACCGGATTCATTGACGACAGCCTGTAGAAGAGTTGTGGTCAAAAAAGCTGTTTGGGGGGATATCAATTGATCGGGATCATTGAAAAAGAATGGCGACACTTTTTGAGTTTCTTCATCCTGTGCCATCAATCTTTCTTCGTACTGTTCGCGCTTTTTCTTAAACTCATCTTTCACACTTCCGATCGACTCTTTAAAGTGCAAATCAAATGACACCTGCTGGGCTAAGATTTCCCCTTCTCGGTCTTTTATTTCATGAATGATAATGGGCTTTACATTTTTTCCAAGCTTAGCAAATGTTGAATACACCTTGGTCATTTCGTACAATGTGGCACCACTTGATCCCAAAGCCAAAGACATGTCCATATTAATAGGGCTAAAAATGCCAAGGCGTCGGGCGTACTCAGCAGCAAACGAAACGCCGGTTTTTTCAAGAATACGAATCGTTGGAGTGTTCAGAGATTTTTTAAGTGCGTTTCTCAACAGGATGTCGCCTGTAAATCGACCGCCGTAGTTTCCTGGCTTCCAGACCTTTTTTTCTTGGTTTTCGGCAGACTCCTGAACCTTTGCTCCTTCTTCGACTTCCTCAGTTTCGCCGGTCTCTTGGTTGTAAACGATTGGCGCCCCCATGATCGGGCTGGCCGGAGTTAAGCCCTTATCAAGGCCGGCGGCGTAAAGGATGGGTTTAAAAGATGATCCTGTCTGTCGGACGGCTTGGTAGGTGCGATTGAGTTTGGTTTTGCGGAAATTGGAGCCTCCGACCATGGCAACAATGTCATCGGTTTTTAAATCCAGTGACAAAAGGGCGGCTTCGGCTTTGGGTTCTTGCTCGAGTGCTAATTCAGCAAAGTCTTTTAGGTTGGCTTTAAAGTTTTTCCCGACCTTTACTTTTTTTGCCGTCTCTGCAACCAGTTCAACATCAATGATGTCGCCCGGCTTGAGAGCTTCCGAGGGTTTGTCGATATGAAGATATTCGCCATAAATTTTACTTGGGTCTGGTTCTCGGGCCCAAGCCATACGGTCCATCGGAATAATTCCTTTCGATTCCGCAAAACGAACCATAACCAATTTGTTATCATCATCCACTTCGGTGACAACACCACTGACGATTTCTCCGACTTTGGTGTAAGGAGGGATATTTGAAGTGACTTCACCTTTGCCATCTTTTTCTTGATATTCAGAAAACTCCCCGTACTCATCGGTTGAACCATCGGCAAAAACCTGAAAGGTGGCATAGGCGTCGTCGATCAACCGGTTTCTTTCTTTGGTTAGAAACTCAACCAAAGCTTCTTGGTTTTCAATGTCTAATGTACCGTTAGGGCCGCGAAAACCTTGACGTTTATCAAGTTCTCTTAAGCCCCGTCGCAAACTGGCCTGCGCTTTCTTTTGAGCATCGAAGTCTAAGGACGAGTATATTTTAATCCCTTTATCAAGAATCATGTTCTCGCCCAATTCGGCGACTAGCAATTGACGGATTGTTTCTACAAAATAGGGAGCGACTTCTTTGTACTTCTTGGTGCGATAAACAGTCAGAGTCTCATTAGCTGCCACGTCGTACTGTTCTTGGGTGATTCGCTCTGTTTCAAGCATCCGCTTTAAAACATATTTTTGGCGAATTTTGGCGCGGTCGGGATTGGCGACAAGGTTGTAAGCACTGGGTGCGGTGAGAGAGCCTGCAATCACGGCCATCTCAGCCAAGGTTAAGTCTTTAACCTTTTTCCTGAAAAAAGTCTCGGCGGCTGAGGCAACGCCATAGGCACCTTGGCCGAAATAAATCTGATTCAAGTAAAGATAAAGAATTTCTTCTTTTGTCATATTGGCTTCCATGCGTCGGGCCAATATCGCTTCCTTTAATTTTCGAGCATAAGTCTTTTCGGAGCTTAAAAACAGAGTTCGGGCGGCCTGCTGGGTTATTGTTGAAGCCCCTTGCGAGCGTTCTCCCGAAGTTAAGTTGGCAATCACCGCACGAAAGATTCCTTTAAAGTTAAATCCATTGTGGGTGTAAAAGTTAGAGTCCTCAGCTGCCAAAAAGGCATTGATTAAGTCCTGTGGAATCTCTTCAACATCCACAAGCTTGCGGTTTTCGCGATAGAACTCACCAATCTTTTCGCCGTTGCGAGCGTACACTTCACTGACTAAAAGAGGATCGTAGTCCTCGACTGAAAAAAGTGGCGGTAAGGAGCTGGCGTAATAAAAGTAAACACCTAGACCAGAGGCGAGGCCGAGGGCCCCAAGAACAACAAATACAAGTGTGATTTTTTTTAACTTAGACATGGAGTCATTTTAATTCAATGACTCCTTGGAGTCTATTAGTTCGTGGCCGAAGAGCTAGCACCATTGACGGTGGTGTCCATGGCATTGCCCGGTCCTCCCATACAAACAGCCACTGTACTGATCATGCCCAAAAAATTATTGGTGCGCGCCGCCGAGTTGGTAGCCGAAGCCATGCTGCGAGCCAGTTGCGCCTGGTAATCCAATTGGTCCTCAGCACGCATACAGTTTTCGACGACCATTCCTTGCTTAAAACTTAGGTTCTCAGACAGCGAAGCGAGCTTCATAGCCGAAGCATCGATACCGGCTTGCAACATTTTAATGTTGGCGTTGAGTTTTTTGGCTAGCAGATCCACTCGTTTGACATTGTTTTTGCTAGCTAGACAATCGTCGTAAAAGAGTTTCTGATAGCGATTGATGTTCTGACCTCGAGAGAAAAGAGCCATCGGCCCCCCTCGTTCAGGAGTGACCACACCGTCAGAAACCATCTGTTTCCATTCCATAAATACCTGGCCAGAACTGGCTTCACATTCTTGGTTCACGGCTAACAAAGCTTCTTCATATTCGATTTTCTGTAAATCAATTTCAGCCGGAAGCATCATGAGTTTTTCTTCATGGTCGGCTTCGGCTTGGTTCAATTGCATGGTGATCTCAGCTAAATCATTACCACATTGTTGTTCTAACTCCATATATTGTTTAGAGATTCCCATCATGGCGTTGGCTTCGTTGTTTTGGGCGGCTAGAGTGTTAGAGATACCTTGGCTTGTCCCTTGTAACAGAGACTGTAGACATCCGGAACCACCCACTCCACCAGAGCCACCTTGATTTCGCATCTGACGTAAAGCTTGATACTCTTCATCCGTTAATTCTTCGACAACAGCGATGGCTGGGTTACTAAAATTAAGAAAACTAAGAGTTAACAGTATTAACCAAGTCATGTTTTCCCCCTAAAACTACAACCTTTATTATAACCAATGAATGGGCCGTCGCAAATTGAGTTGTTTCATTATGAGACGGATTTCTGGCAAAACTCGACAGACAGTCAGATAAACAGTCTCTGCAGGCTCCACATTGCCCCGACGAACAAACAGACATTTCCCATGATCCGGTGACCGTAAAACCATTGCAGAAGTTCCGGACTCATCGACTGATTGGCTTGCTCCTTCAGATGGGGAAGATGAGTCACCAAGCTCATGATGGCGCCATAAAGAAGAACGATAAACGGGAAGTAAAAATCAAGCTCTGCAATCATACAAAAGGTATCGGAAAACTGATTTTTGAACTTTATTTTTTTAGCCAAAAAGGCTGAGAGCAAGAACGAAGCCAACAATAAATTGCAAGTTTTTAATGAAAACTTTCTAAAAACCCGATCTTTTAACCGAGCCATGCGTCTCAAATTCCCTTTAGTGGCGAAAAATAAATGATATTTTTCTCGGATTTTGTTATGTTGAATCTAAGTTCTGTGGTGCGTATGTTGAATACAGAAATCCTATAGATATATAATTGGGGGCCGTCCCTGGCGACGGTGAGCAGGCCCGGGATCGATCCGGGAAGCCTAAAATCGCTATTATAGCCACCCACCTGTAGAATTCGGGATTTCGTGATTCACTAGCATCCACAGGACCTTTTTTTCTTTCTTTTCCCACTATAATTTGCTTAATTGTCCAGTATGTCTGATGAAAACGTGTCGTCGAGGCAAGGCCGTTGGGATCACCTTCTTCGAGAGATTCCGTCGAAAGCCACGACTCAAACCAAGTCCACTCCTGCGCGCAAGGTGCCAGAGCCTCCGCCGGCTCCCGTGGAAGAAGAAACTCGCAATATCTTTTCTGTTTCAGAAATCAATAAAGCCATTAAACAGCAACTGGAAGGTCAGTTCACCCATGTTTGGTTGCAAGGAGAGATTTCAAACTTTAAAGCCCACACGTCGGGGCATTTTTATTTTAGCTTGAAAGACGACAAAGCACAGATCAATGCCGTCATGTTTCGTGGTTTTAATTCCAGATTAAAATTTAAACCGGAAAGCGGAATGGAAGTGATCGTCCAAGGAAAGATCACGGTTTATGAACCGCGTGGCAACTATCAAATGTTTTGTGAGGGCATGGAGCCTGTGGGAGCCGGCGCCTTACAAAAAGCTTTTGAGCAACTGAAAAAAAAGCTCGGTGATGAGGGACTGTTTGATCAAGGCTTAAAAAAACCGATCCCAAAGTTTCCGCAAAGTATTGGTGTGGTGACCTCACCCACGGGAGCTGCAATTCAAGATATATTGAATGTCTTAAAAAGACGATCGAAGCGCGCCCAAGTCATAGTGATTCCAGCCCGCGTTCAGGGTGACTCCGCGGCCGCAGAGGTCGTGCGCGGAATTCAATTGGCCAACCAGGTCGGCGGTTTTGATGTGTTGATCGTTGGCCGGGGTGGTGGTTCGATTGAAGACCTTTGGTGTTTCAACGAAGAGGTTGTCGCCCGCGCCATTCACAGTTCAAAAATTCCGATTATTTCGGCCGTTGGCCACGAAGTTGATTTTACGATCGCCGACTTTGTCGCTGATCTGCGCGCCCCAACACCCTCAGCAGCGGCCGAAGTGGTAGCCAAAAGCGAGCAAGAGCTTGTCGAGAAATTACAGTTTTTTAGCCGCTCGTTGCGATTGATGATTTATCAAAAAATACGCGACCATCGGGCCCAGGTTCAGTATTTCGAGAAACGATTGCTGGATCCTCGTAAGTATTTAGAAGATTGCATGATGAGACTGGACGACTGGACTCAGAGGCTGCAACAAGCCTTGTTGCGAAATATAGAGAATTTAAAATTACGGACCGCGGCTTTGTCGAAGGGCCTGGTGAGTCCGCAGGCGGTTCTGGATTCTCACCGTCAGCAAAATCAAGCGCTGTTAAAAATGTTAACAAGCTTAATGAAGCAGGTTTTAGAGAAAAAACAGAGTTCCTACCAAAGGCAAACCTCTTTACTAGACAGCCTAAGCCCTTTGCGAACGGTCGATCGCGGCTATGGAATTGTTCGCCAAAAGGGACAGTTAGTGCCGGATATTAAAAGTTTAAAAGAAAAAACCATTGAAATTGAATTGCGCGACGGCCTTATCGAAGCCGAAGTGATTAAAACAAAAAATAAGGAGCAGTCATGAGTTTTGAAAAGAAATTAACTCGACTGGAAGAAATTGTCGGAAAAATGGAGGCTGGAGATATCTCTTTAGATGATAGCCTCAAGCTGTTCGAAGAAGGCGTCAAACTTTCACGGGATTGTAATAAAGAACTGAGTGAAGCCGAACAAAAGGTCAAAAAACTTGTCGGTGTTGATGCCAATGGCGATCCTGTTCTTGAAGAATTTGAAAAATGATCGAAGCCGCAGAAAAATATTCGCAGGCCTTTGAGAAAGCCAGCAAAGAATACTTTGCTCATCGTCGTGCCGAGGCCAGCAACGTCGCCACTCTTTTGGACTCCATTGAGTATTCGTTTTTCAATGGTGGTAAGCGTTTTCGCCCTCTGTTGTGTTATGCCGCCGGGGAGGCTATGGGACTTAAAGAGGGTCAGGTGACTCCTTTTGCAATGGCAGTGGAAGCCATTCATACATATTCTTTGATTCATGACGACCTGCCGTGCATGGATAATGATGAAGTGCGCCGAGGTCAGCCGACAAATCACATCAAATTCTCTGAAGACATGGCTCTGTTGGCAGGAGATGCTTTATTAACCGAGGCCTTTTTAATGGCGGCTCGGGCGTATCCTCAGCTTGCGGGTCTTTTGGTGGAGCACCTTTCCAAGGCGGCCGGCCTTAGCGGTATGATTCGTGGTCAGGTGTTGGACCTTGGAAAAGGCGCGTCGACCGATAGTCTTTCAGACCTAATTCACCTCCATGAAATGAAAACCGGTCAACTGATTGCACTTTGTTTTGCGGGACCAGCGCTGATCGCTGGACGCAATCCACAAGATTTTTCTGAACTGGGAATGCAACTTGGATTGGCGTTTCAGATCAAAGATGACTTGCTCGATGCTGAAGAGGAAGACGACGCCAGTTTTATTAATTTTTTAGGTGTCGTGGGGAGTGAGCAACACTTGCAAAGTTTGACTGAAAGAATCTTTAATCAATTGAATGAACTCCAACTTGATTCGACTTTCCTTAGAGACCTAATTCACTTTAATTTTTCACGCCAACAATGAGCAAAAAGCGCCTCGATCAATTTCTCCAGGACCTGTATCCCGGTTGGAGTCGTTCCAAGTTACAGGCCCTCATTGCAAAAGGGCGGGTTGAAATTTTTCAAACAGACTGGAAGGTTGAAACTCGTCCAGGCGCTAAAATCGATAGTGATCGCATCGGCGCCGAACATATTCGAGTCAACCAAGACGAAGAGTTCTCGTACGTTTCTCGTGGCGCCCTTAAAATAAAAAAAGCGATGGAGACCTTCCAAATTCCTTTAAAGGGCCAGGTTGTCCTTGATGTTGGCTTATCAACAGGCGGATTTTCAGACTATCTTTTAAAACATGATGTTTCACGAATATTGGGCGTTGATGTTGGCACCCGACAACTTCACCCCAGCCTGGTGAATGATGACCGTCTTATCTCCCATGACAAGATTAATGCTAGGGACCCACTTCCGGAATCCATTTTAGCGCCTTTTTTTAAAGATAGTGCAACCTCTTACTTCGATATCATCGTTGTCGATGTTTCATTTATTTCGCTAAGTCTTATTATTCCAAATCTCAGAAGCCTCTTGGCTCCTAACGGTAATATGGTAACCTTGCTGAAGCCTCAGTTTGAGCTCAGCAAATCAGACTTGAACAAAAAAGGTGTGGTAAAAACTGAAGAAGGACTCCACAAAGCAAAAAAGAAAATAATTGAGGTTTTGCGTCAAAATACGTTAGAAGTGGTGGACACTATTGATTCACCGATAGAGGGAGAAAATGGCAACAAAGAATTTCTTATTTGGTCTCGTCCTTAGCCTTTTAAGTGTGGGCCTGCTTTCTTGTAATTCGTTGAACTTTAAAACTCGCAAAGAAGTCGAGCAACAACGGCAGCGGCAACAAGGTGGACAGCTTGATCCATCAAAACCTGTGGCCGAGAATCAGGCTCCAGAAGTTCAAGCCGAAGCCCCCGAATTTTTGCAAAAAGACCCGCCAAAGTTGGGTCTGATTCTAGGAGCCGGAGGAGCGCTAAGCTACGCTCATATTGGTTTTTTACAAGAATTAGAAACTCAAAAGATTCCGATTCATACCATCGCCGGTGTTGAGTGGGGCGCTTTGGTGGCGGGCGCTTATGCCGTCGATCGAAAGGCTCACTCTGTAGAATGGAATCTTTTAAAGCTTCCAGTGGATAAATTTGATAATTCAGGTTTCTTTTCCTCAGGGAAACAAGGGGTTAAGGCTTCGACTTTTGATGGCTTCCTTAATAAAATATTTGGTGGCAAAGCGATTTCAAACCTCAGTGTGCCATTCACTTGTCCCTTCGCGAACCTGGCTAAAGAAAAAGTTGGAGTTCGTCGTTCGGGACGAATGAGAAACGCAGTGCGTTCTTGCTGGGCCTTGCCTCCGCACTTCAAAGTTAATCCAGTTGGCGCCAATCCGATGGGCGTTGCTGACGTCGCAGCGCAATTGCGAAGCGAGGGAGCGGAGTTGATTGTTTATGTGGATGTTGTTTCTGAGAACTCTTTGGTGCCCGAGAACAAGCGGCTTGAAAGTTCAGAGAGTTCATTAATTTGGGTCGCGCAAAAATCGTTGCCGGTTCTGTTGAAACCTCCCGTTGTCGATGAGGTCATCAAAATTTCATTAAGCGGACACAATATTACTTCCTACAAATCATTGCGCTCCATCATTCGCAACGGGCAATTGAAATCAAAATCACTAGTGAAGGGGTTGGCCAAAAAGTATGCTTACTAAAACTTTCAAAGACATAAGTGTTTTCAAGCAAAGACGACAAAATTTGACTGAGATGGTGGGGCCCGCCACATTTGTTTTGTTTGCCGGACAAGAGGGGCATTTGTCACCGTTTCGAGTGAACAGTTCGTTTGTCTATTTAACGGGATATGAAGAACCAGAGGCCGTGGCCGTAATTCGCACCGGTAAAGAGCCTTCCTTTCACTTATTTGTGCGCGACAAAAATCCGAGTATTGAAATATGGGACGGTGAAAGATTTGGTCCAGAAAAAGCCAAGGTGGAATTTGCAGCCGATGCTTGCTTTTCCATAGCCGATCTCAGTGAACATTTGCCAGCCCTTATCAAGGGATCCCAAGCCCTCTACTTCGCTTTGGGAGAAGACTCTGTGGACGATGAGATTGTACTAGAAGCAAGAAATCGCGCCCAGCAGCTAGAAAGGCGCTCCGGACAAGCTCGCATACCCATCCATGATCCCAATGAAGTTCTCAGTCTGATGAGGATGGTCAAAGACGATTCAGAAATTGCCGTCATGAAAGAGTCTTGTGAGCTTTCGGCGCAAGCCCATATTCAAGTGATGAAAACAGTAAAGCCTGGTTTGAATGAAAAGCAGGCTTTGGCTGAATTTCTATATACCATTTATAGTGGGAAAGCTTCGCGAGAAGGGTACTCCAGTATTATCGCTTCCGGGGTCAATGCTTGTACCCTCCACTACCGTGCCAACACTCGGGATATGCAAGATGGAGACTTTCTTTTAATTGATGCCGGTGGTGAGAAAAACTACTATACAGCTGACATCACACGAACCTTTCCTGTGAACGGAAAGTTTACAGAGCCACAAAAGAAAATTTATCAAGCCGTATTGGATGTGCAAAAACGTCTGATCGATTTGGTGAAAGTTGGATTCTCACTCCCGGAGCTTCACGAGCAATCCTGCCAGTGGCTCTGTGAAAAAATGATCGAGCTGAAATTACTGAAGGGTGATGTTAACGACTTGTTACATAATAAAGCCTATCAAAAATACTATCCCCACGGTGTGGGACATTATCTGGGTCTTGATGTCCATGACGTTGGAGTTTCTAAAATCGAAGGAAAGCCGGTACCGTTTCAGCCGGGTGTTGTCGTGACGGTTGAGCCGGGTCTGTATGTTCCGGCTGACGATGGTGATGCTCCTTCTGAGCTGCGTGGACTGGGTGTTCGCATTGAAGATGACGTTCTAGTAACAGCCGAAGGCCCGGTGGTGTTAAGTGAATCCGCCCCCAAGGAGATCAAGGAACTGGAATCCATCATTGGTACAGAAGTAAGGTCGTAGGCGATATATTTTATCTAGCTGTAGAAAGATCCGATAAAAGTTTGTGAAAAAAATATTTGTAGTTCTTATTTTAGTCATTTTGCTGATTCCTCCCATGCTCTATCTGGGGTCTGTCGGCGTACAAAATTGGGTGAAGAGCCAATGGGTTGAAAAGTGGAGCCGTGAAGATAGCGAAACGGAACTGAAAAGTTTTATCAATCAACTCAGTGGGGTTCAACGGTTACAGGTTGCCGAGCTTAAGCAGTATGAGAAAGTGACACGAAAAAGTCGGAAAAAAGTTTTTTGGGAAAAACTGGAACTGCCAGTGGTGATCGTTTCGGTCGAAGTCCCTGTCACTTACACCTATTATGTCGACTTAAAAGAAACCTGGAGCGCGGTCGAACAAAGCCAAGGGGATTGGTTGGTGGTGGTGCCAGATCTAGAGTTCAATCCACCTGCGGCAGAAATCTCGCAGTTGCAGGTCAAATTTGAAAAATCCAGTTTGTTCCGCAATGAAATGGAAACTAAAAATCAGATTCTATCGCAAATGTCGTCTTACTTGCGGGATAGAGCCCAGGCTCATCGACCTTTGGTTATGGAGCAGGCCCGAAAAGAGATTCAGGCTCTTGTGAGACAGTGGCTCAATCAAGCGCAAAAAAGCAATGACCACATTAAGGTCCTATTCCTCAGTGAAAATCAGAGTCCCCAACCGAAACATTGAGCCTCTTTCAAATTGAATGCAGAGATTCACTTTTCAGCCTGGAATCTGCAGCCTACTGATGTTTTGGTTGCAAAGGTCTGTGGATTTAAAAACCAAGTCAGCAATTTAAATTTTTCAAAAATCATTTAAAAAAATGATGAATCGGCCAGCCATGGGTTTGCGCATGTTCAAGGAGTTTACGTTCCTCATGAAAAAGACCATTCTCTTCAACTTGAGTTTGTAAGCATAGTTTACCACCGACAGATGTGTCGATAAGCGAGATATCGCCCAGAGTGTTACCGGCACAAAAAACAGGCTTCACTCCCTGAGTTCGTTCAAGTAGAGCTTCGGCTTTTCCATGTCTCCAGGTGATGGGACCCTCTTGCTCTTCGGTGACTTTACCGCTGTCATCAATTCTGGTTTGGATTCCCATCACATTCTCAAAAGGCACTCCCACCATATGAGCGGCAGGCTCAACGGCCCATTGAATGGATGCCGTGACTATAAAAACCTCGATGCCTTGCTTTTGCAGCCAAGCAATCATTTCTTTTTGGGACTCAAAGATCTTGGCCCCCTTCTTTTCGACGGCTTGTTTGGCCCACTCTCTGACCTGCTCCAAAGACTGACCGGCCGAGATTTGTGCAAGCCAAAGATAGGCCTTCACGGGGTCGACCTCCTTTGTCGATTCGTAATAATCCCAAGGGTCGACTGTTTTCAGGGCTGGCAAATCACAGTGGTCGATTTGATATTGGAAAAACTGTTCCCCCATATCACTATCCCAAAGGGTGCCATCGGCATCAAAGGCCGCATAATAGGGTCCCTGAGACCGGCCCATGGCTTCTTTCACATCGGCTTGTAATTTATTCACTAACTCGCTTGAAAATCGATTTTTTTCCATGATTTAGAGCCTACTCTATTCTGCGGCGGACTTCCATTCAAGATTCGGTTTTGTTGATGACAAGGTTCATAGGTGGACGGACTCCCGGTGATCGATTAAGATGCAGGGATGGAAATCAAGTTGTTTTTACCTGCGCACGTGGACTCAATATTTTCTTACGAAAAAAAGAAACTTGAGGCCGATCTCAGTGAATTGCAAATCGAAATGAAAGCGTGGGATCAGCCCTGGCGTAAAGAATCTTTGGATCATTACTCGAATTTGGGATGGAGCTTTGTGGCTGTGGACGATAATAATGAGATCCTCGGCTACACTTTGGGTCAACCGTTTTTATTCTTCAATAACTGGACTCAGTCTCTGTGGATTGAACACATGAGTTTTGAAAATGAAGACGTTGGTCACCAACTGGTGGACACTGTCATTCGCTGGGCAAAAACTAAGCATTTGCAAAAAGTCCTTGTGAACAGTGACTGCGAAGCCGCAGACTTTGCACAAAGCACATTCACGGGATTTAAAGATAAGGGTTACCTGCACCTATCAACGACTAAAATGGAAGAGGCCTTGCGGTGAAATTTTCTTACAAAACGCGGCAATCCAATATAGAGAAATTGAAAACCGAAACCTTCGACCTGGTCATTGTCGGCGGAGGTATTACTGGAGCTGGCGTGGCTCGTGATGCCGCCTCTCGTGGAATGAAAGTGGCGTTGGTTGAAGGTGCCGATTTTGCTTCCGGAACCAGCTCAAGATCATCGAAGCTTATCCATGGTGGTGTTCGCTATTTAGAAAACTTTGAGTTCGGCTTGGTTTTTGAGGCTCTGTCGGAAAGGGCTTTATTGTTCAAAATTGCGCCTCATTTGGTGCACCCTCTACGCTTTCTTATTCCTATTTATAAATCATCACGAGTTGGATATTATAAGATGTTAGCGGGAATGTGGCTGTACGATATGTTGGCCCTTTTTGAAACGCCTCAAATGCATGAAGGACTCAATGCCATCGAAACCAAAGAAAGAGTTCCAAGCTTAAATGCTCGTGAACTTGTTGGAGCCATGGAATATTCCGACGCCTATACTGATGATGACCGCTTGGTCATTGAAACACTAAGGGATGCTCATCGAATGGGCGCAACAATAACCAACTACACCTATGTTGAAAGTAGTCAGACCCAAGGTGATGTGATTCAATCCATTCAAGTCACCGATAAGATGTCCGGTGAAACCTTCAACCTTCAAGGCAAACAGTTTGTTTCAGGGGTTGGGCCGTGGACCGATATTTTCGGGAAAAAAATTAAAGACAAGTGGCAGCAAAAATTGCGACCCACCAAAGGTGTCCACTTGGTCTTCCACCGCAAAAAAATTCCTATCGACAAAGCTGTTGTCATGGCGGTTGAAAAACGAATTATTTTTGTTATTCCAAGGCAAGAGATGGTTATAGTCGGTACCACCGACACCGATTATCCAAACAATCCCGCCGATGTTGTTACCACGACAGACGATGTTCAATATTTATTAAATGCATTAGAGCAGTACTTTCCAAGTCTTGGAATCAGCGAGAGTGATATCGTTTCTACTTACAGTGGGGTGCGACCGCTTGTTGATGATGGATCGGACTCCGAAGGTAAAACCAGCCGAGAACACAGCATTTGGGAAGAAGGCCCCAATTTAACCTTTATTGCTGGTGGTAAGTACACCACCTATCGGCAAATTTCCGAAGAAGCTGTTGATTTTGTTTTAAACAAAATGCCTTTTGAAAACAAAATGAGCTTTGGCAAGTCAGACACGAAAAAGCCTTTAAACCCTAAAATATCACCAACATTGTACGATCGCTCAAAGAATCGTGTCATGGAGTGGGCGGACGCCTACCATGTCAGTCCGAAAATGGTTAGCCTTTTAATTGAACGTCATGGCGATGAGGCTGAAGACATTTTAATCAAAATTCATAATGACTATAACATGTACACCGCCAATGAATCGCTGTGGATGGGTGAGGCTTTCTTTGCTATCGAAAACACCATGTGTGTGAGCCTGGTTGACTTTTACTGGCGCCGGACACCCCTATTTTTAGCCATGAGTGATCATGGAATGAAGTATCTCAACGATATCGTTAAAGTGTTTTCCGAAAGGTTGGGCTGGTCAGAGCAAGAAAAAGAAGCGCAGCAGGACCATCTATTACTGACCATGCAGCGAGAACTTTCGTGGCGAGGACTCATCGCTTAAGAGCGAAGCTTTTTTAAGGCTGCAATCACTTTAGGCAGACTTGCCATATTGTGTTTCTTCAGCTCTTGTATAAATTCAGAGCCCCCAAGCGCAAAGACTTTAAAATAACCCTTGCGAGTCACTTGCATGATATTGCTAGGCATTGAAATTTTAATATCGCGACTGATTATTTGTTTGGTCAACTTAATACCCAGTTGTCCGGGGGTAAGACCCTTTTCACTGATCAAAACGGCTATGGCCTCTGGCGAAGCATCAAATATAAAGTCGGGAGCCAGGGGTCTTTCTTCTTTGGCGTGTACCGACTCACCATCATAAAGAACTCTGATTTCAACGGCTTGAGCAATTCGAATGGCAATTTCGGCTTTCTTATTTAAACACGACAGAGTTTCCTTGCAGGCTGATTCTGTGGTTAGAAACTCTATCAGGTCATTCACTAAGCGTTGTTTTTCCATGTCGGCATTGAATTCCTTTTTCCAGGATCAGGCAATAATGCGGCGTCCCTATGGTGGCATGGGTTGGCGTTGGGATTTCTCTTCTAACCTCTTGTATTGACTCTTTTTTTATTAAACTTTAATCTTGAGCCCTAGAAAGGTAGCCCTATGAGTTTTTTAAATCGTTTCTCGGATTATTTCTCCAACGATATTGCCATTGATCTTGGAACTGCGAACACCCTCGTTTATTCAAAAAGCAGTCGTGATATCATTCTTGATGAACCATCAGTTGTCGCTGTTCAAAAAAACTATCGAGGTATGCAAAGCCGAGTTTTGGCTGTCGGCAAAGAAGCCAAAGATATGTTGGGACGAACTCCGGGGACGATTGTGGCGATTCGCCCAATCAAAGATGGGGTGATTGCCGACTTTGAAGTCACCCAATCCATGTTGAAGTATTTTATTTCTAAATCAACTGGCCAGCAAAAAAGTTTTATCCGACCTCGAATCAACATTTGTGTGCCTTATGGAATCACCCAGGTTGAGAAAAAGGCCGTAAAAGAGTCAGCGATGTCTGCGGGTGCTCGTGAAGTTTATCTTATCGAAGAACCAATGGCCGCGGCGATTGGAGCCGGTCTTCCCATTGCAGAGCCGATTGGTAGTATGGTGGTGGATATGGGAGGTGGAACCACAGGTGTGGCTGTGATCTCTCTTGGTGGAATTGTTTTCTGTAAGTCCATCAAAGTGGCGGGTGACAAACTTGATGAAGCGATCATTAACTACGTTCGGCGCCAATTTAATTTACTTATTGGCGAGAGAACGGCGGAACAAATAAAAATTGCCATCGGAAACGCTTACCCGTTTGAAAAGTCTCGATCCATGGTAATCAAAGGGCGCGATTTGGTGGCGGGAGCACCTAAGACGATTGAGATTTCAAGTGAACAAATCAATGAAGCATTAAAAGATCCCCTCACCGAAATTGTTGATGCAGTTCGAACAACGCTAGAGAAAACACCTCCGGAATTGGCTTCTGATATTGTCGATAATGGGATTGTATTGACGGGTGGAGGAGCTCACCTTCACAATCTGGATGTTTTGATTCGTGAGAGAACCGGTTTGCCTGTCACAATTGCCGAAAACCCACTAACGTGTGTGGTTATGGGCTCTGGAAAAGCTCTGGAAGATCTGGATTTGTTAAAACAAGTTTCGACAGACTAAGGCGAAGTTCGGGTGGGGGAAACGAGAAAAAGAAAGTCACTACGAGGACTGGTCTTCACCTGGTTTTTCTTTTTCACTCTCGTCCCGTTGATATTTTTAGCCTTCGTTGTTCAAAATCAATACCAGAAAAGTATCAACCAACAAATCAAAGACAAATTAACAATTCATGTCCGTGAACTGGAAAGTCTTTTTGCCAAAGAACGAGCGACCGCTGAACAGTTTTTGGTGAAGTCGTTGCAAGATAATTCTCTTATTTATTATCTTAGTACTCTTGAGCCGAATGGTCTGAAAGCCACTCTTGGTGACAAAATAAAAATTTACGGCCAAGAAGAGGTTAAAGTCTACACTCAGGGTGGACAGGTCTTCGTGTTTTACAAAGACGATTATCAAACTGTGCACGGCCAGCCCGATTTACCGATGACATTGCGGACCAAGTTGGAAGATGAGAACTCTCTACATCGCGTTTTATTTCAACAAAACGATAAGAAAGAAAATATCTTGAGTTTGTCCATAGTCCGAAAAATAGTTGGTGTTCAAGAAAGAACGGTTGGCTACCTTGAAACCATCATACCTGTGGACATTGAATATTTGGACCAAATCACTCAAGCCATTGGTGCGCAAGTGGTTTTCTTCGATCGAGATGGCCGAGTTCTGTTGACCTCTCTGCCGGCCCTTTCGGGTCAGCTTGACCAAAGCCAAAACTTTTTAAGCGGTCGAAATACTTTTTTTGAATTCAATGTCGAAGATACCCCCTACGCTTTTATGTCAACAGCGATCAGCTGGGGACAGCTCGAGTTTTTAATGGGAATGGGATCTTCGAAATTAGAAGCTGAAGCCAGTATTCGTAATGTTAATTACATGATCTTATTCACGTTTTTAAGCTTTTTTGTTTTTCTTTTGATTATGAGTTTTTATTTTGTTCGCGAAGTGATTTCGCCGATTGAGGCCTTAATCAAGGCTTCTAAAGATTTGAAAGACGCTCGGGAAGCGCCGTTTATTACCAATAAAAGTAAAACCGAAATCGCAGATCTGGTGGATGCTTTCAATGAAATGAGTGTGCAGATCGTCGAGTCAGATCAGAAAATGAAAAAACAACTGGATCTTCTTGAGCAGGCTAATAATAAAATCAAGAACACGCAGAACCAATTGGTACAATCGGCCAAGTTAGCAAGCCTCGGTGAATTGGTTGCCGGTATTGCCCATGAGCTGAATAACCCTATCGGGTTTATATACTCAAATATCGGCCATCTTCGAGAATACTCACAGTCGTTATTCAGTATTATTGATAAAACAAAGAACAATAAAGGCGAACTGGATCTTCTTTTAGTTGAAGAAGACTATGATTATATTAAAAAAGATTTGCCAAAATTGATTCAGTCCTGTGAAGAGGGCTCGAATCGTGCCAAAGACATTGTTTTGGGTCTACGAAATTTTTCTCGTGCTGATGAAGAAAAAACACAAGCCTTTGACGTCAATAATGGATTGGATAGCACTTTAAAATTGTTATCTGGAGAACTAAAAAACAAAGCTTTAGTTCGTAAAGACTACAACGAAGTTCCGAAGATCAATTGCAATATTAACCAAATGAAACAAGTTTTTATGAATATACTCAATAATGCCATCCAAGCTCTTGAAGAAGAGGGCGATATTCATATAAAAACTGAGTTTCTTAGTGAAGAAAAAATCGTGCGCGTGACTATTGCCGACACAGGTATTGGAATAGAAAAAGACAATGTCGAAAAAATCTTTGATCCGTTCTATACCACAAAATCTGTGGGCGAAGGCACCGGCCTAGGGCTCAGTATTTCTTACGGAATTGTAAAATCGCATGGTGGCCAAATTGCGGTGGAAAGTGAAGTCGGAAAAGGAACTACTTTTATCGTTGATTTGCCCGTTTACCGAGAGTAGCTAACTTTTGAACTTTCTTTTTTATCTTTTGAGTAAAAGATGAGGTCCCAATCCATTGATTCACCTCCTTCTTGGTGGTCTCGACCTAAAGTTTTTATGCGATATTGGCTTCCATTGCTTTCATAAATATAAGGCTGTCCAAACGGATCTTTTCGAAGGTCGTCAATGTAGGGGCCCCGCCATTCAGGACAGTCCTTTATTGCCTTTCGTAGATTCAACAGAACCTCAAGTCCGGCTTTTGATTTTGGATAGGTTCGACAATCTTTTTTGTAAGCCTCAAGGCCTTCTCCCAAGCTCATCATCTCAGCTGCTGCTTCATGATATTTTAATTTAACCAATGCGCCTGATTCGGCATAGATCATGATTGAAAAAACCACGGCTTTAAAGATCATCACAACTCCTTTTGACTAAGATGCCAGACACCGTCGATAGAGGGCAGTCGTAAGGTCCTCAGTGGTCGTTATGGCTGTATTACTGGCTCAATTGACTTCTAAACCTTCTGAATGACCAAGGTTTTTGGCATTTGCGAATTTGTGGAAGGTCCACGCCGATGGAATTGGCTAATCTATAGGAGAACTCGGAATTGAGTTCTTATAAGCAATAGCGGGGGCTATATGAAGGCAATATACGAATACGCAAATTATAAAGATTTTTTGAATGACCGAATCTCACAATTTCCAAACAATGGGCGCGGTGTTTCTTCAAGGCTTTCTAAATTTATCGGAGTATCGGCCGTCATGGTGTCGCAGGTATTGAATGGTAATCGGAATTTCTCGAGAGATAAGCTGTATTTAACAACTTTGTTTTTCGAAATGAATGAATTGGATAGAGAGTATATATTGAACCTTTTCGACTCTAATCAGTCAAAATGTTTTGAGCATATTAATTATCTTCAGAAAAGATTAGAAAGAATTAAATCTGAAATTCAAAAGAGAGAGGCTTTAACCTTTTCCGCAACTGAAAGACTTTCCAGTGAAGATGTAAGCTATTGGTCCGCACCGGGAATAGAAAAGACATACCCGTAATGACTTCGTCCTGAGCAAGGGCTTAATCTCATTACGAAACATTATTTCGCATTTTTGTGGAGAGTTTTTCATTGCTAAGATTCCTATTATTAATTGGTGGGAATGATGAGTGATACGTGTCTGGGGGGGGAAATGAAGCCAATTATTGCGTTCAATAACTATAAAAGCTATATCATGTCGCAAATTTTAAGCATGCAGAAGAGCAAAGACGAGGTCTACCATGACCTTTCGTGTTCTATGGGAGTGCCAGTTGCCATGTTAAAAAATGCTCTCGAAGGAGAAGGGCATATTTCGGAAGACGCCTTGACCGTGGTCTGTATCTACTTTGGGCTAGGGGATTTAGAAAGTCGTTATTTAAGCCTATTGCTACGATTAAACCAGGCTGTTAATTGGCAGGAAATCGATAGCCTTTGTGGTCAACTCGATCAACTGAAACATGAAATGTTGGATTTACAGCTTGAGCAAACCACAGAAATTTCGGTTCTTTCAGAATTATTCGACTGTGCTTAAGGTTCGATAGGAGTCTCAATGTGAGACAGAGTCGATTGATTTTAATATTTCCTGAGAGATTCCGATAAAATGGAATCATGAATCAGTATATCATTCCAGGAATACTCTTTAGTTTGACCTTGTTCTTTGCGTATTTATTCGTAACGGGCCCTATTGGTGGATCGCAAAGTCATAATGACCTGGCAGACTCATCTGGGAAAGTGCCCTACAATCGGTTAATCAACCTAAAAGAGCAGACTCGAATGCGACTGGATTTAAAAAAGCAACAGGCCGTACTTCAGAGAACGGGTGATAAGCCGTTCTTGGATCCTGGAGCGGACAAGCGAAATGAAACCCATAAGTTGGATTTAAATGACGATTACGGTCCGGCCGCCTTTGACATCAATAGCCGAAACTCTGCCAGCGCCATGACATTGGATCAAAAAATGGACGAGTTTCTTGCCAAAAGGCAACGTTACGAGGAGCTGGAAAAGTTAAAAAGACAAGAGTACGTTCAACGCTTTATAGAAGAGTCCTACAGAATGGGCTTTGATGTCCGAATAAACGATAAAATGGAAATCGTCAGCGTTAAAAAGCTAGACCGATAGAGTTTTTAGCCTTTTGGCTCTGGTTTTCGACCAATCAGAAAAGGCTTGTTCTAAAAATCCAGAATAGACTGACTTCGACCTGAGAGGGTTGAATTGAGAAAACTGCCACTGAACTGTACATAATCTTGGTTGGGCGAGCTGCAGAACTGAGCCATGAACGTTGCTACTGTTGCATTTAGGTTTTAAACTGACGGGAACCCTATTCGAATAATCAATGAGGAGTGGAACCATGTTTAAAAAAATAGCTCTTTTAATCAGCGTATTACTGGCATTTTCTGCCTGTGGACCAAAGGGATTTATAAAAGGCGAATACGATGAGGACGTCACCAGTGACAACCTCCTTAACGACCGATGGTCAGAAACCGATATGCAAAGAGTTGTGAAAGATTTGGTAGCCAAGATGCTTCGAAGTCGCCACATTCAAAATGCCAAAACACCACCCATTATTATGGTGACCCGTTTACGTAACGAGACGGATGAGCATATCAATACCGATAGTATTATGGATATGGTTCGAGTGGAGTTACAGAATGCCTCTGAAGTGGAATTCGTTAATAAATCAGCGCGCGGTGATGTTGCTGAGGAGTATGAATATCAAAACTCTGGAATGGTATCAGAAGAAACCAAAAAGAGTGCAGGCGGACAAATTGGAGCGGACTTTATTTTGGACGGAGCTCTGACCTCAAATGTACAAGATATCAATAAACGTAAAACCGTTTATTACAAAGTGACCCTAAACCTTACAAATTTGAAAACCAACGTTATCAAATGGACGGGTTACAAAGAACTTCGCAAAAAATACAAAAAAAGACGGATGGGCCTGTAATCCTACGGACCTTGGAAAGTTGATAACGTGCTAAAGGCTCTGTCTATCACCCTCGTATTGCTATTGCTTGGCTGCGCGACCTACCAGTCAGATGTTGGCGAAGCACGTGATCAGCTGGCGATGGGCTCGCCACAAATGGCGGCCAGTCTATTTGCCGAAAGAGCAGGACAAGAAGGTAAAGACCAACTTCTTTATATGTTGGATTACGGAATTGCTCTGCACGAAGCCGGTGATTATGAGAAAAGTAATGAAATTCTGATTCAGGCGGACCAACTGGCCGAGGTCAAAGATTACACCAGCCTGTCACGAGAGGCTGGGTCGTTATTTTTAAGTGAGTCTTTGATTCAATACAAAAGTGAGCGTTTTGAAAATATATTAATCAATGTCTATCTGGCCCTTAATTTCACATTGCTCGGAGATTATGAGAACGCATTGGTGGAATGTCGGCGAATTGACAACAAACTTTACAAGCAGAAGCTGGAGAATGAAGATCCAAGAAAAAGTTTTTTCGCGCGCTATCTTTCGGCCATGATTTGGGAAGCTCAAGGCAAGTGGGATTCGGCCTATATTGATTACCAAAATGCTTACAACATCAATCCCGGACTCAGTTATTTAGGTAAAGATTTAATACGTTCGGCTTGGCGGGCTCGTCGCAATCGAGACCTTAAAGATTGGCTTGATCAATATCCTCATTATGAATTGGCTAATATAAAAAAAGAAACCCGCTCGACCGGTGAGTTGGTTTTTTTATATCAGCAAGGTTGGATACCAAGAAAACGACCAAGACCTGAGAACTTTAGGTTCCCCTATCTAGTTCCGCATTATGCAAAATTTAATCAAGCTGTGATCGAAGTGAACGGAGAAAAGAAAACACCCACCCATATGCTTTACGATGTTGGGCAAGAAGCAACCCGCACCCTCAATGCGGACTATTCTTATCTTGTCGCGAAGAAAGTCGCGGGCTTTATTGCCAAAGAGGTCGCCGCCGATCAGATCCGCCAGCGTAACGAAGCTTTGGGAGCCTTGGCGCTAATAGCCATGCATGCGACGGATCGCGCCGACCTTCGGCAGTGGTCGACTTTGCCTGACAGCTTCCAGATTTCCAAGATTCACCTTCCTCCGGGTGAACATGCCATCAAAATTTATGCCCAAGGCCCTGCTGGAGAGAGACTGGTTTTTGACTCGACAGTCACTATTCGAAAAGGTCAAAAAACCTTTATCTCTGAAAGAACCTTTTAAAATCAATAGGTTCAGATTTTCAATTCAGTTTGACCTGTTCGCCAAGATTGATATTTGCAGGAAATTACACATTATTAAAATAAAAAGACCAGACTCTTGCTTTTGTTTTGTGGCATTTTCTTCTAATGAAACAAGTCAACGAGTCTGAATTACTTTTGCCCAGCTTGGGTGGGATTACAAAAGTATTTATTCTTGCCGCCGGTCTCTACTTCGGCGCTGATTTTTTCATCCCCCTAGCCATTTCGTTTATATTATTTTTATTATTTTCTCCGATCGTCAATACTCTAAGTGGTGAGGGAGGCAAAGCGAGAAAGTGGTTGATTACGGTTCTCCTTATGATTGGACTGACCACAGCTTTATTCTCCTCCATGTATTATATGGCAACGCCAACCTATAATTTTTTTAAAACAGCATCTAAGAATTTAGATCGTGTTCAGCGAGAACTTGTTTTTATTAAGGGCAGTATGCCGACGCTAGAAGAAGCCCAGAAAACGGTCGACAATATCTCTAAAACCCGCACCACACCAGAAGCTGCTGAACAAATTTCTAAGTCACCGATTCGGGATGAACTTTTAGCTATCATTCAAAGTCTTTTAAGATACTTTGCGCTCATTGGTTTCCTACTTATTTTCTTTTTAGTTTATGGTGACGATTTAATCCGCAGCAGTTGGAAATCTTTTGGATCGACCCCAAAGGGTTTTGAGATGACCCATTTGTTGAAAAGAGTAAAGAAAGCCATGGGTCGCTATCTTCTGACGGTGACCGCAATAAATTTTATTCTGGGTGTGGCCATCGGAGGCAGCCTTTACATTTATGGTTTTAAAAATCCTATAATCTGGGGATTTTTGGCAATGAGCCTTAACTTTATCCCCTATCTTGGAGCCATTGTTGGGTCATCCTTGGCGCTTGTCTTTGGTTACGCGATGTTTGGAACGCTTTTTGCCGGATTTGTTCCAGCGGCGATTTATTTTGGAATCAATACAATTGAGGGGCAACTGATAACACCGTTGATCTTAGGCTCCACCTTTAAGATCAATCCTTTGGTTATTCTATTGGTCATGCTGGTCGGAGGTTTCTTGTGGGGCCTTATTGGTCTGTTTTTAGCGGTTCCTTTTTTGGTTATCTGTGAGCTGATGCTAGAGGAACAAAACGATATATATAAAAGGCTAGAAAGTGAAGAACCTGTGGAGTCGGAGTAATGGATTTTGAGAAACTGATAGAACCGGCTCGTCTAGAAACCATTAGCTTGGTTGAAAAGACTATAAAAAATCTTCCTTACATTATTTCAGCATTGGTCATACTGATACTGTCTTTGTGTTTTGCCTTTTGGATGGCAAGGTGGATTCGAGGGCTGCTGACTAAAAGGACTTCTAATGTTCTGGTCGCGGGCGCGGTAAGCAAAGCTGTTCTTGCCGTTGGCATTTTGTTGGGCCTATTTCTGACGTTAAAAACCTCAGGATTGTCGGGGTTGGCGGTCACCTTGATGGGTGGAACGGGGCTGGTGGGGATTGGTTTAGGGTTTGCTTTAAAGGGAACCTTTGAAAATTATATCGCTGGCCTAGTCATTAGCTTTAAAGATATTTTTCGTAAAGGCGAATTGGTCGTCATTGAGCCCTACGAGGGTATTATTCAGTCGGTTACCACTCGTGGAACAACGTTAATGGATTACGACGGGAATAGTATCATCATTCCCAATGCCCAAGTTGTGTCATCGGCAATCAAAAATCTGACTCGCAACCCGAAAATGCGACTCCATTTTAATGTTGGTATTGGTTATGACGACAATTTTGAGAAAGTGAAGTCTCTTATTGAAGAATTTTTTATAAACCATGCCGACAAAATACTGAGCGACCCACCTCCCTTTGTGTCTTTGGACAGCTTGGGATCGGCGACAGTCAACATTCGAGTGAACTTTTGGATTAATACAACAAAGGTGAGTCAATTTAAGGTTAAGTCTTGGGCGATCAATTCTATCAAAGTTCTATTACTGGAAAACAACATTTCAATGCCTGACGATGCTCGTGAAATTGTTTTTGCCTCGCCCTTGCAGATTTCTGAAGCCTCCTCCGCCCAGAAGAAAGAAGAGACAGCCAAACCTAGTCAAAACGACAAGGTTTTTCCACAGAATCATCCACAGATTGCAGGCCATGAAAGCGAGGAGTTCCTCCCAGAAATCGAAGAGTTGAGAGAACAAGCTCTAACGACCGAGCCTCCAGAAAAAGGCCAAAGCCTTATTTGATCGCAAGTCCCTCAAAAACCGAATGCTTCTCGACAAGTTCTTCAATGGATCTTTTGAGGTGGGGTCCAGCAATGGGGTCGTCGTCGCAGTAGTGATGGAGAGGATCCATGATTGAATCGGCGAATTTTCTTATATCAAACGCCGACAAAGAAATCCTCGGAGTCCCTTCGCTATCGTCCATGGTCTGTGCCGTATGGTAGTGATCGGCTAAGACATAAAACGCAGCTTTGATTTGATCGATACATTCTTTAGCCGTAAAGGGATCGTTAACGCCCGGGGACAGCGCGCGGGCCAAAATCTCGGTTAACAAAAGAAGTCCGAAGCGATAGTCCTGAATCATAGATTTTTGACTTCCTACGGCTAAACAGCCGTTGATTCTGTCGCAGTCATCCTCAGACAGTTTTGAACTATGGTCCTCGATTTCTGCCCACGATTGGCCCTTGGTGATGAAGTCACCAGCGGTCTTAAAAATCCTAATTTTTGAGTTAGAATTTTTCATAATCGACAAAATATCACTGTAGTTGATAAATTGAATATAGCCCTGGGCCTTGAGTTTAATTTGGGTGTTGGATTGATTTTCTATAAACGCCACATCCGATTTCTTTTCGTTATCGCAAAAACCTTCATGGCAAAAATAATTGATAATTTCGTCTTGGGTTTTTCGACCCACACGATCGACAACTGAGGTCATGCGTATCATCGCCGGGACGTGATGAATGAAGTAAACAAACGCGAGAGTCGAGATTAAACTTAAGACCAATGAAACATTGATTGCTAAAAGAGGTGGGGTCGGGGCATCGCTGCCTTGCATGGCCCCTTGCACGGAGCTGAGGGTAAAGACTGTATAAATAAAGGTGCCAAGAAATAGGCCCAAGGTCATCTGGCTGCCTCGGTCGTCTAAGAAGCCCGAAAGACTGCGA
This sequence comes from Bdellovibrionales bacterium, assembly GCA_964230555.1. Lineage (GTDB taxonomy): Bacteria > Bdellovibrionota > Bdellovibrionia > Bdellovibrionales > JAGQZY01 > JAGQZY01. Next base: position 979 of record CAXRIX010000080.1, on the reverse strand, counting down.
GGACCGATCTGCGAGCTTGCATGAACAAACGAAAGCAAAGTCATGGAAAAGCTCACACCGGCAACTGTCATTGAGGATGTCGAAAGTGTACTCAACAAACTTCTGGCGCTATCGTGGTTGACGTGAAGAAAAAGGCTAAAATTTTGTATGGTGTCTTTAAAATGGCTATCGAGGAAAAATGTCAGTAAGTGAAGTAAGACGGCACCAACGACAAAGGCGCCCGGAATAGCCCAATAATTGGTTTTTATTTCGGCAAACTTTTTTAATAAGGTTTGCTTGATAGGGGACACAAGCTTCATAGTCACAATCCTTTTGATGCTAAGATACCACAGACAGTTGTGCCGTCTTGATAGTTTTGCTGTGATTCTTTGTGGAATCTTAAAAAAAAACCCCGGTGTTTAAAACCAGGGTTTGTTTATAGGCCTTGAGACAGCTCACTCAATTTGTAGAGCAGAAGATATTGTCTTCGGCTCTGAACCAAACAATAGTTATTGATTGGGGTTTAGGAAGTTTTTATTGGGGTTAGGCAGACTTGGAGTCTCCTCTTTCTGTTGAGGAAGACGGCCCGTGAACTCTTGAGAGCTCCCACTGGTGGCGGCTTGAGCCACACGGTTTTCCAAAGATTGCTTAACAGTGTCATAGCTCTCAGCCGCTTTATCAACGACAGAGTCCGAAGAGCTCTTGCTGCTCGAAGTGGATGGCTGAGCCGATTTCACGATGTATTCTTTAGGGAAGGCACCCAATTTAGCAAGATAGCTCGAAATACTACCGTTGGCATGCTGGATGATTTCTCTAAGGGTAAAAAGAGGAGCGTATTGAGAAGCTTTCTTTTCAGATTCAAAGATGATTTGAGTTAAAGTGGCGGCAGTGATGTCATTTTTAGTTTTATTGTCGATGACCATGACTTCTTCGTTAGCGCGAATCATTTTGGCTATATCGTCAAGTGTGACGTAACAGCTCTGCTGGGTGTCGTAGAGTT
>CAXRIX010000079.1:0-16403 GCA_964230555.1 Bdellovibrionales bacterium | reverse complement strand
ATGCAGTCGCGCAAAACTACCATCACTTTCGTCGGCTTCGGCCACCATCCACGGCCCTTTTCCAAGCCGGGCTGTCGATTCAATAAGTTTTAAACGTCCACCAACGGCAATAGTCGGATCAAAGTCGGCATTTAAAAAAATAGAACTGATGATGCTGGTTGTGGTGGTCTTGCCATGGGTCCCGCCAACGGCAATACCTCGTTTGAACCTCATCACCTCGGCCAGAGCTTCGGCTCTTTGTATTATTGGGATGGAAAGCTCTTTGGCCTTGCGCACTTCGGGATTGCTGTCGGCAATAGCACTGGAAAAAACCACAACATTAAGGTCGGAGTGAATATTTTTTTCGTTGTGCCCAATTTGAACTTCGATTCCCAAGCCTCGTAAATGGTCGATCGTCGCGCCTTCACTTTGATCACTTCCAGAAACTTCGGCACCTAAATTTTGAAAAAGCTCAGCCAAAGCCGACATTCCAATTCCACCGATACCGATAAAGTGAGCCTTTGTGTTTGCAATACTCATCGAGGAGCTCCCATTAATGTGTTTAAAATATCAGACTGCGCATTAGAATAATCAATATCTTTCAACTGACTCATCATTTCCATCAGCTGACTGGGGTTTTCTTTAAGACTTTCCAACGTCTCCGATAAAACAGCAGCCGTCAGGTTTTTTTCTTCGATCATTAGAGCGGCGTTTTTTTCTGCAAGAACCTGTGCATTTTTCACTTGGTGATTGTCTGCTGCTGTTGGCAGGGGAATAAAAATCGTTGGTCGACTCGACATTGCAACTTCAGCCACTGAACCGATACCGGCTCGACAAATGACAATGTCCGCCCAATCCAATTGGGTGGGCATATCATTGATGTATTCAAGATAAGTAAGGTAGTCCTTATGCTTGTCGCCGTAGCGTTGAGTCCAGATTGCAAAGTCCCGACTGCCTATTTGGTGAAGCACCTCGTAGTCGCGCGCTTTGTCTCCTAAAGATTCAATCCAGTCTCCGACGACCTCATTGATGGCCCGAGCTCCCTGACTGCCCCCAAACACCAAAACTCGAAACCGACGCTGACCTTTATAATCCAAGCGGGCTGGTTTTTTCTTCATTCTGACAGGCAGTCCCACCGACACCACTTTGTTCTCTGGAAAATAATCTTTGGTTTTGTCAAAGACCACAAAACAGTATTTTACGACTTTAGACAGCCAGCGATTGGCTAGACCGGGATAAGCATTGGGCTCGAGCAAAGCCGTTTTTCCTCCTAGCAAGGAGGCCATCAAGACAAAGGGACCCGAAGCAAATCCACCCACCCCGAGCACCCAACGAGGACGCAAAACTATATATAAGGCAATAGCCTGAAAGAATGAGTAAGGAAGAAGAAATAAAGCCTTAAAGCGGCGCCATAGGCCCACACTTTTATGCAGTCGCCCCACCTTTAGAAGGTGCACTTGGTAACCATGCCGGGGCACAATTTTTTCTTCTAATCCTCCCTCAGCTCCTACAAAATGGATTTCAGCGTCTGGATCGATTTGCTTTAATGATTCAGCAAGAGCCAGTCCCGGATATATATGACCACCGGTCCCACCGCCTGCAATGACGTAACGTTGTTTTTTCACGCTCTATTTTTACTGGTAAAAAGGGCCAGTGACCAGCCCTTTCCGTGGAGCGCAACAACGTAAATTGGCGCCGAAGGCTTATTCTAAGATCGAGCCACCCATTGAGTTTAATAACTCACTCATCTCAACGGGCGGATACCCCATAGTGATACAATGAAGTGACCCCAAACCTTGGTTGGACAGAACTTGCGTGTTGATTCCGATGACCTTTTCGAAGCCGGCATCACGATAGATTTGCAAAGCCTGCTCGTCGCCCTCTTCATTGAAAATGGGCACATAGATTGTTCCGTTGATCAGTAACGAGTTAACATAAGTTTCATAATGACGGTCCGGACGTGGCAGCTGAATCACTTTATAGCCTCGCTCCTCTAAAAGAGGAATATAGCTCACTTCGTCGGTTAGGACTGTTTCATCATCGATAAACTTCACACTCTCATCCGCATGCCCAATGCCTTTGACATGGGGAAGACGAGTTAAAACTTTGCATCCATAATGATCTCTAAAAATGGAATCGGGCATTTTTGCTGTGGCTGTTTTATTGACGATGAGACACTCATTCTTAGCATTTGCAATAAAGTTTCCACCTTCATAATAGTAATTGTATTGCGTCATCTCAGCCTTAAAAAGATCGCTAAAACGGGCATCTTGCTCAAAACGAGAGTATCGGGCATCGACCACGGTAAACACCTCAACAGAATTTTCCGCTTTCCCACGGCGAAACACCGGCACAGGAACACTGTCGCGGGCCCAAAAGCCTTGCGAGGCACCAGGCATGTAAACAACCGTGATCCGGTTTTTATCAAGGACTTCGCCAAATTCATTTTTGATTCTTTTGGCCTCATTAGAAGAATTGGATCCCGTAAAGACAACCAGTTGCACACCTTCAGGGAGATGTTTAGCCATGGTTAATTTGGCAGTACGAGAGGAAAATGCGTAATTGGCGCTAAAAATAAGGTAACCCGTTTCTTGGTACTCAGCAAAAGCCGAGGCCGTTGTGCTGGCAAGAAGTTGCAAGCTTAGAGGATTGTCTGTTGAGAAGAGTGATGGAAATTGGTTTTCGAAGTAGGCCGTCTGAGCATTGGCCTCTGCCATCATTTTGTTTTCGGCTTTGGTAAATCCGTACTTAGGAACTTCAGCCTTGGCAATCAGTGTTGTACATAGTGCTGCTAAAATAAGACTCAGTCTCATGATATCTCCCCCTTAGAATGTGTTCTTTCACTACCCCAGTCCTGTTGAATTCGTCACCTGCTGAAATTGATGCGGCGCTCGTTGCCGAAATATCCGCGGTAGAACACATATAAAGCCCTACCTGGAGGTATTATGAACTGGCCCAACCGAGTCCTAATGGTGACCCCTGAATATTTTGATGTGGAATATGCAATCAATCCCCATATGAGGGATGCCCAGGGAAATCTTAATACAATCGATAAAGAGGCCGCTCAAAAACAATGGCAGGATCTCAAAAATACTTTTGAAAAGCTCGGAAAAGAAGTGGTCACCCTGCAGGGGCAGGCAGGCCTGCCTGACATGGTCTTTTGTGCCAATCAAACGTTTCCGTATTTAAAAGAAGGAAAAATGCACTGGGTTTTAAGCCAAATGCACTCTCCAGAACGCCAACCAGAGGTGGCCTTTTTTAAAGAGTGGGCGACCAAAAACGACATTCCCACCTATGATGGAATGCCAACTCACTTTGAGGGAATGGGAGATGCGCTTTGGAATTATGAAACGAGACAAATTTTTGCAGGATACGGATTTCGCACCTCTCCAGAGGTTTACGCCACAATCGAGGAACAGACAGGCCAGAAAGTCACAACTTTTGAATTAAAAGACGAACGCTTCTACCACCTGGACACTTGTCTTTCTATTCTGAAGGGTGACTGCGCCGCTTTTGTTGAAGAGGCCTTCACACCAGAAGGACTCGCCACCTTGAAACAAAGTTTTTCGACTTTAATTCCTATTCCATTAAGTGAAGCCACTGAGCAGTTGGCATGCAACATGTGCACGCCCAACGGCAAAGATGTCATTTTACAAAAAGGTGCTAGCAAAACTGTTCAAAGTTTACAGGCTCAAGGCTTCAATGTGATTGAAGTCGAAACCTCGGAGTTTATCAAATCAGGTGGCTCTGTGTTTTGCATGAAAATGCTACTTTGGGATTGATTTTTTAAGGTAAGGGGCTAAGCGTATGGCTTCAAGTAGCTCCCCTTTTTTCCAGGGCAGTCCTTGCTGATAGAGACTCTGTGGTGACTGTTCTTTAAACCAATCGACAAATTCTTTTTCTGTGCGAAGAGTTTTTCGAGGACTCTCTTCATTATTTTGTTCAAATGTTTCTCCCAACACATACTGATTGTTTGCATCAAGCCATAGAGCGTGGTGCCAACCGTCTCGGGGATTATAACAACGGGAAATTTTTCCATGTTGGTGCAAGGTCTCGACGATCAACTTCGCCATCTCCGGACCGAAACAATCAGACGTGTATTCTGCGGCTTTTTGTTTTTGAACCTCGTTTTGCTGCTGTTGGCTTTTCTCGATATCTGTTATGAGTTCACATTTTGTGATTTCGCCCGGCGATTGCACAATCAAGGTCAACTGACCCATATTACAATCAGGCTCCGACTGCATTTTTAAAAGCAAAAGGTTTTCAAGAGACTGACGAGTGCCCGAATCCATATCGAGAAATAGGGTCTTATCTTCCGATGTCTTGGCCAAAATATCGACTGAAAGACGGCCTCCCTTTCGGAGGTCAGCAAGACATTCGATCGTGCGATAGGGGTTCTTTGATATTTTGCTAAGAGTCCAAGCTTTGATCTCTTCTAAGTGTTTATCGACAGACATTTCGTGAAGAGAACTCCTTAAAAATAATATCCAAATCCCATTGAGAAAGCCACCGGATCGCGAGTGATTTTGGTTTCGCTGGTGATCGTTACATCGGTTCCATTGACTTGGCCAATGGGCGTGAAATTCTCACTCATTGTATTGGGAGTGCTAATTTCGAAGTAGGACATAAGATTATGGTCGGCATCAAAGGCACGAAGCCCTAGACCTAAATGTAACACCTGGGCATCGAATCGGTGAATCGTGTTGAGGTTGGTTCCCCCATTGCTGTGGGCCAAATTCAACTCGCCCTGCTCGGAAAGAAATCGCGCACCCAGATAAGTTTGCAGCTTTAGACCGTAAGCATAAATATTGTAGTTCACGGAAAGTGCTCCACCAAAGTGACTGGAATCTAATTTCTCTTCGAAGGTTGCTATAGACTCTCCCCCTGAATTTCCTGAGGAATCAGAAATCCCACCCAAAAGCACAGCCGTGATAGAAATGCGATTGGGGTTTAAGAATTCTTTCATCAATGACACCGACATGCTGACATCGGGGACCCGCACCCGACGTCCAGAGGTGGAGTAACTGGTGTTTGAACTTGATTCATTATGTACGAGCACACGACTACTGTAAGACGCCCCAAAGGTGAGCCCCCAGTCGTCTTCGGCGTAGTCTTCAGCCGCATTCAGGCGAGTCGCCTGCGCCGAAGCTTGCAACCCAGACAGAGTTAGGAGGATGAAAAGCGCGAATCGAAGACAGATCACTTCTTCCTCCCATACCGCCGCAAAGTTCTTTTTTTATAATTCACAAGCAAATTCAAAATAATTCCAAATAGAAAACAGTTAATCAGTAAAGAGCTTCCGCCATAACTTAAAAATGGAAGTGTTAAACCTTTAGTTGGTAAAAGTCCTAGAGTCACTCCCACGTTAACGAAAACCGAGTAGGCAAAAGTCACCGTTAGTCCAAGCGCAAGCACTTGCTTTTCAAGAGTTTTTAATGAGAATGACAACTGGAAAGCACGCCAAACAAGGTACCCATACAAGGAAAGTAGAATAACAAAGCCGATAAAACCCAATTCCTCACCGAGTACAGCCAGAGTGAAGTCGGTATGCGCAGCCGGAAGGAAAAACAATTTTCCCTGACCGTTGCCAATTCCGACACCATTGAGCCCTCCGGAGTGGAAACTGATCATACTTTGAATCAGCTGGAACCCGCTGGTCTCGGCATTTTTAAAAGGGTCCAAGAAAGCCAGAACCCGCGCTTTCCGATAAGGCACCGTCATCACTAGAAAATAAAAGCACGGGGCGGCCACCGCTGTGGCGGCAACCATATAGATCCAAGGCAACCCACAAACAAATAGAATCGTCGCTAAAACCATCAAACAAATTGTGAATGACCCAAAGTCAGGCTGAAGCAAAAGCAAACCAATGGGAATTAAAGTGATAGCTGCACGCAAGGGCCAAGTCCAACGCCCCCAAACATCATCACGTTGCGAGAGGAAGCTTGCACACAATAAGGGTAGCGACACTTTCATCAGCTCACAGGGCTCAAACCGAAATCCAAACGCCAGCGGAATCCAGCGCTGGGCTCCACCCACACGCACTCCCACTCCCGGGATAAAGGTAAGAAGAAGACCGACCACGGCCACCATCCAAAAACACCAACCAAAGCGGATCAGCCAGTTTTGTGGAATTTTGACCAAAATCGCCATTAACAACAAACCGGCTATCACAAAAAACAGCTGCTTTTTAAAAAACAAAAGTCCATCGCCATATTTATCAACGGCAAAAATAAAGCTCGAGGTATAAACCTGGATAAGTCCAAAAGTGATCAGAACAAACAGAGTAAGGAATACATTTTTCGCCTGGGATTTCATACATTTATTGTCCTCTTTCCGAATATCTTAGGCAATGGGCTCTGGACTTACAGCCCGTCCAAATTGACTCAAGCACCACCCCAAAAGTCCAAGACCAGAACACCAAGACAGGGCTCCACAACATCAGTGTAACTCCGATGCGAGCCTGCTGCCCTGGACTTTCCAAAGATTATCGAAATTAAGGCAAAAAAAAGCCCGCGATCGCGGGCTTTGTTGTTAGCGAAAGTTTTTTACTATTTCTTTGAAATAGTTGCCTCGCTCAACATAGCTATCAAAAATGTCAAAACTCGAGCACCCGGGGGACATCAACACAATGTCACCAATTCTCGATTTTTGATAGGCAATTAAAACCGCCTCTTCAAAGGTTCCGATAAGAAAAGTTTCAGCAGCATCGCCAATATCGCGATTGATACGCTCTTTGGCTTCTCCGAAAAGAATCAAAGATTTCACTTTGCGCTTAACATGATCATAAATCGGCTCGTAGTTAAGACCGGTGTCTTTCCCACCCATAATTAGAATCACGTTTTCCCCAAAGGAATCCAGAGCTTTCTTTACAGAATGTACATTCGTAGCTTTCGAATCATTGAAAAACTCAACCCCGCCAACACGACGAACATACTCTAAGCGATGAGGAATTCCACGGAACTCATCAATCACCTTTTGAATGGCTTCACGAGTGGCGCCATGCTCTCGAGAAGCCAACATCGCAGCCATAAAGTTTTCAATCATGTGCTGACCGCGGGCTCGACTTTTTTCTAACGAAAAGTGTTCGATCTCAGGTCCTGTGCGCACCTTAAGATCCGTTTTCATGTTCACCACCCCACCAATGTTCATAATTTGTGGCTCAAGAGCTTTTTTACATGAGAAGTAAAAGATTCGACCGCGCTGTACAGCAGGGTCACGAGCCAATTCAATAACAGCGTTGTCATCAGCATTTAAAATACTGGTGGTCGCTTGATTGGTGTTAAGGAAGATTCGGCGTTTGGCGTTCACATAGTCTTCCATGGATTTGTAACGATCTTGGTGATCTTCGGCCAAGTTAGTGAACACAATATTTTGTGGGTTGAATCTTTCACAGTGTTCCAACTGGAAACTGGAAACTTCTAAAACAACAACGCTGGCCTTGTTGTCTGAGCGCAAGTAATCAACCAATGGAGGACCGTAGTTACCTCCCACCCATACATTGACACCCGATTCTTTTAACATCTTATAGATAAGGTAGGTTGTTGTGGTTTTACCATTGGTGCCAGTGATCGCAATCATCGGCTCTTTCACAAACCACGAAGAGAACTCAAATTCTCCAGTCACCTTGACGTTATGGTTGCGAGCGTACTCAAAGATTTTAAGGTATGGAGAAACTCCAGGACTTAAAACGATAAGCTCTTGCTCAAGGAACTTCTTGGGAGTGTGACCTCCTAAGTCGAACTCGATCGGAAGACCGTCCATTTGCTCAAGAGCATTTGAAAGCTCGGCTCTTGATTTATGGTCAGTGATTGTGACTTTAGCTCCATGATCACACAGAAAGCGCGACAACGCGACCCCGGTTCGCCCGAGTCCGACCACCATAATTTTTCGATCTTTTAATTCTGAAACATCTGTAAACATTTTTACCTCAATTTGAGTGTGCTTAAACTTAAAACTGCCAATAATATAGAAACAATCCAAAATCGAACGATGATCTTGGTTTCATCCAACCCCTTCAACTCATAATGATGATGGATTGGAGCCATTTTAAAAATTCTTTTGCCTGTTAATTTAAATGACGCCACTTGTGTGATCACTGACAAGGCTTCGACCACAAAAACACCACCAAGAAGAACCATAACCAACTCATTTTTGGTGATCACGGCCATGGTACCCAAAAAACCGCCGAGACCGAGGCTACCAAGATCCCCCATAAAAACTTGAGCCGGATAGGTATTAAACCAAAGGAAACCCAGCCCAGCCGCAACGATGGTTGCAGCCACTGGCGCTAACTCACCGGCGCCATCGATATAGGGAATACCCAAATAGCTCGCGATCTTGATATGACCAGCAACATACGCGAAGATGGCAAAGGTACCGGCACAAATAATAACCGGGCCAATAGCCAAACCGTCCAATCCATCCGTAAGGTTGACGGCGTTGGCTGTCCCAACGATCACCAAACTTCCAAATAGGATATAAAGCCAACCCAAATCAAAATTAAGATCTTTGAAAAAGGGGAAGGCCAGTTCGGTGGTCAAAAAGCCATTTTGTGTGAGTAAATAGATGACCCCACCGGAGATAACAAACTCGGCTAACAGTCGAACTTTACCGGAAACACCTTTGCTATTTTTTTTAATCACTTTGTTATGATCATCAAGCCAGCCAATCAAAGAAAATCCCAATGTCACAAAAACTGCTGAACTGACCAGTGCATTGCTAATATCCATCCAAAGAACAAACGGAATAAGAAGGGAAAGAAGGATTAAACCGCCTCCCATTGTCGGTGTCCCCGCTTTAACTTGATGACGCTCCGGTGTGTCCTCGCGGACATTCGAAATCTTTCCCTGCTTCTTCTTCAATCTTCGGATGTAGGTCGGCCCTACGAAATAGCAAACCAAAAAGGCTGTAAAAAAGCTGATAAAGGTTCGAAAAGTGATATATCGGAAAACGTTAAGTACAGTGTATTGGTCGGCGTAGTCAGTCAAAAGTTGATAAAGCATAATTTCGGGCGGGCGCGGCTTGGTCAAACGGCGCCCAAAATTCCTTTCACGATGATCAGAGTTAAGATATCTACCACAAAGGCCTCTTAAAGATCAAGATAATGTTTATAAGACATTGTAATTACTAGGTTTTCTTTGGTTTTCAACACCGCCGAACACACCCGTAATCGGTGAGGTGATGACTCGAAGTCATCAAGAATAGCGTCAGGTCATTTCATCGCTGGAAAAAATTAAAAAGTGAAGAAAAACCAAAACTCTAAAAGCAGAGCTCAGAGCACATGAAACAGAACGGAAACCAGAAAGGAAACCAGAAAGGAAACCAGAACGGAAAACATTATGGAAACTGGAATTTGGAGCTCGGAGCTCAGATTTCTGACCCCGTATACTGTTCTGATATCTGATATCTGATATCTGATATCAAAGTTTTTCCCGCCCCACCACCTCCATGACGGAAACCACAATCAAAACATTCTCGATCAACGACTATACAATGAAGTCCATTCAATGGGATCTAAACCGGAAACCACTCTTTCAAGCGCTCCTCCGCGCGAACCTTTCACGACCACAATCTCACTATTGCTCAAAGTCGACTTTAAATTGTTGAGATTCATTTTTTCAAAGTCTCTGAACACCTCTAGATTGTCGGCAACTCCGGACTTCTGCCAGCCCTTTTCAAAGTCTTTCGCTGATGGGCCGATGAAAACACATTTTTCCCAAGAAAGTTCACCGGCCTTTTCGCCCAACTCTTGATGCTGGGCAGCCGCATTATCACCCAGTTCTAGCATCTCACCAAAAACGGCGACGCATTTCTTTTGTTGAGTCAAAGTGGCGATATTTTTAAGAAGAGTGGCAAAAGAGTCGGGGTTGGCATTGTAACCATCGAACAACACTTTTAGACCACCTTGAGTCTCAATCCACTGGTTGCGCCCCCAGCCGGCATGGCAATTTTGCAAGACCGGCCAGATCAGCCCCGGCTTAACACCGCCGATGTAGGCCATCGCCACTGCGGCCGCCAGATTCTCAACATTATGGTCGCCCCAGAACGAGAGTTCGGCCTTGCCTAGCTCTCCTCCGATTTGTCCTTCAATAATGAGGCCGGTCGCCGTTTTTTCTTTAATACGAAAATAAACATCGGCAGAAAAGTTCTTCATACTGTAGGTGTAAGACGCACGATCCATATATTTTTCGTACATCTTTAAAGTCCAAGGATTGTCCAGATTGAATAGCAATTGTGATTCGGCTTTTGATAATTCGTAAATCTCTTCTTTGGCTCGTGCCACACCTTCAATGCCGTCGGCAAAGTTCCCCATGTGAGCCCGTCCTACATTGGTCACCGTTACCAAATCGGGGTCGGCAATGGTCATCAGTTTAGCGATTTCTCCACTGTGGTTCATTCCCATCTCAACAATGCAATAACGATTGGTTGGATCTGACCTAAGCAGAGTAAAAGGAACACCCCAATGATTATTAAAGCTGCCTTCACTGGCATTTACTGAATCAAAATTTTTTAATATCTGAAACAGAAAGTCCTTTGTCGTCGTTTTTCCATTACTCCCCGTCAGCGCTAAGACCTTGCCCTGAAAAAGCCCTCGCCAAGCTTTAGCAAAGTCTTGCAGCGCCTGCAGAGTGTCCTTCACTTGTATAAAAGAAGCTTTGCCCAGAAGTTGGTTCCAAGACTCATTCCAGGTATGGACAAGCACGCCGGTGGCCCCGTTTTCGATAGCCGAAGTGACGTAGTCGTGGGCATCATGATTGTCTCCGACCAGGGGAATAAACAGTTTGCCCTCAATTTCTTGATCACGATTGTCAGTTGCAAAGCCAGAGAACTGTTTATGACTTTCCGACTTCGCCGCACCTTTGGTGGCTTCAACTATAAAATCCAAATCATATTTCACCAAAAACCCCTTTGAAATTTCGCTATAAATGGAAAACCGTTCAAAAGATAAACCCCACTGACTACCCCAGATATTTCTTTAATATCTTATGATCGTCAAAGTGAAGCGTGTCGTGACCCACGATCTGGTAGTCTTCATGCCCTTTTCCGGCAACCAATATTGCGTCGCCAGGCTCGGCTAACTGGCAGGCTTGCTCGATCGCCTCTTCCCGGTCCAAATACGGCATGATGTTTTTCGACTTAAGGTCTTCGATACCGGCACAAATGTCTTTGATAATCTGTCCTGGCTCTTCGGTTCGAGGATTGTCTGATGTGATAATGGTTGTGTCGCTTAGACGAGACGCCAATTCTCCCATAATCGGACGCTTACCTTTATCTCGATCACCGCCACAGCCAAAAACAGTTATCAGTTTTTTATCTTTAGGGATGAGTGCTTTCAAAGACAGCATGGCTTTTTCTAAGGCGTCAGGCGTGTGAGCGTAGTCGACAAAACCATACGCACCTTGGGATCCCTGCACTCTCTGCATTCGCCCCGGCACCCCCTGAAATGTTTGGAAACTTTGCGCCGCTTTTTTAAGATCCAGTCCAAGGCCATAAACAACGGCTAGGCACCCAACAAGATTGTAAACATTGTGCTCACCAATCAAGGGACTTTTAATAAGGAAATTATGTTGCCCTCCGACCGTCAAGTTGATGTCGGTTCCGTCAAGACGAGTCTTCACCAAGGCAAACCGCAAGTGCGCCGATTCACTTTTCCCAAAAGTGTAAGCCCGTCGCCCAGCTGTCATATCAATCAGCCTTTGCCCGTAGGGATCATCCCCATTGATCACAGCCATACAATCAGCGGATTCCTTCAACATTCTTTCAGAGAACAAACGGGCTTTGGCTTGAAAGTACTCTTCCATATCTTTGTGATAATCAAGATGATCACGGCTTAAATTCGTGAACATCACCACGTCAAATCCTTGATCAACACGATTTTGATAAAGTGCATGACTGGAGGCTTCGATGACAAAACTTTTCGCTCCGAGGTCGACAAACTCTTTTAGGCGCCGTTGTAATGTGATGGGATCTGGAGTGGTCAGTTGGGTTTTCCACTTTTTGGCGTGTAAATGGTGATCGATAGTACCAATAACACCACAATCGTGCCCCAGTTGATTAAACAAATGCTCAAGTATATAGGTGCAGCTTGTTTTCCCATTTGTACCGGTAACCGCCACCGCAAGAAGAGAGTTTCCCGGCTCACCAAAAAAACGCTGTGACAAACTCTGCAGGCTGATTCGAGAATCCAAAACTTCCAAAACCGCGCCTCTGTAGTCCTGTGGAACTCCAGCCGGATCTTCCACAACCAGCGCAATAGCTCCCGCCTGGATCGCTTGTGGTATAAATTTATGCCCATCACCACTGTGACCACGGATGGCCACGTAGACTGTGCCGGGCTTTACTTGTCGGGAGTCCGAGGTCAGATCTCTCGCTTGCAGGTTGGAGTCCTGATCTCGCCAACTGATACGACCGTGAATATTAAAAAGGGTTTCAAGCTTCATGAAACCCTAGAATAAATCAAATTTTTAAATTGTCACGAGTTAGTAAATATAGGTCAGTCCAAAATTCACACGTGAGGCCTGATCGTCGAAAAGCACCAGCTCATAACGTCCATTCTGGATATAACTCGCTCGCCCCTGAGCGTAGGAAAGAGATCCGGTGAGATTATTATTAAACTGATAACTCACATCCAAATCAAATCGGTAGGTTCCTTGAGGAACCTGATTAGGGCTATTATCAAACTGGCTATTGTAAACAGTATCAATTCGATAATCCCCACCCGCATAAAAAGACAATTTCGGCGTAATAAAATAAAGGCCACCTAAAGATAACCCGTTTTGCCAGCGAGGCAGCAAGCGACCACTGACTGATGTTCTGTACTCATAAAAAAAGTAGCGGGAATAAGGAATTCCAAACACCAGAAGCTTTCCACCCAAAAGGGCTTTTGAACCAACGACGCTGGTTTGAAATGTTGTCAGCAAATCATCACGAGCGGACTCGTTAGAAATCGGTAGGGAAAACTGGTTTCTCCATTGCAGACCCACACCTCCTGGGCGCCACGGCAACCGATAGAAGTGGGCCAAAGTTGTGTCAAAGGGCTTAAACTCATACTCTGATTCATACTTACCGTAAAATTTAGTAAAAAACTGCTGAGCACGGATTGTGTGTCTTTTATTAATATTGTAATCCGCCCGCAACAGAATGTCTGTGGTGTCCTCTTGATCTTTTCGCAAGCGTGGCGAATGGGTTACTGTCCCCTGAAGCCGCCATCCTGACGATGCGCCTGTTAAGTTGGCTAGCGTTGGGTTGGCGGTATTATCCGCCTTTTTCGCTAACTTCTTGTTAGGAGCTTTTGCTTTAACTTGGTTGGATTCTTTGCTGTCTTCACTTTCCGATTGTGCAAAGCCTGAGAACCCAAAAAGGCAACAGGCTAAAACAATCAATGCCATTCTGGCTTTAGTTTTAGAAAAATTTAACATCGAAATCTCCTAAAAGAAGTTGAAGAACCCTTCTGGTTCTTCAACTTGGTTTGAATTACTGCAAAGCCCCTGATTTGGCCATGTTGTAAAGCATGTAAAACTCACGAACGTCCATATTAAACTGGGTGATAGACTGATCGTCTTCGTCCCCCGCCCCAGTAAGAGCATCCAAGGCCCCTTGGAAAAGGGTATAAGTGACATCGCCTTCAGCGATCGAGGTCATGTAGTAAACTCCATCAACATGGATAACGATCACCTCTTCGCCTTTGTCGAATGTTCCCGTTACGGCTTTTGGCAGATGCGTTTGCAAAGCCGGAAGTGTTGGGTCCATCTCGATACCATAAGACTCTTCAAGATCAGAGGCACTGTTGACGCGAATGATCTTCATAGAGTTGATCAAGCTGGCGGCGCCACGGTTGCTAAAATTCGTTGAGTTTTTAGCATACAAAGATCTTGAGAAGTTGATGAACCATGGCTCCATGGCGATGTTCCGATCGGTCAAAATATTTCTCCACAATCGATCACCAAACTGAGCAATGGTCGGACTTCCTGAATAAGTCAGGTACGAGTTTTCGATCATTATTCGGTTCGGATTGTAGAAAATCGCATCGTCACCAGCCATGATCAGCATGGCAAAGATCTTATCCGCCATAATACCCATGTATTTAAGGGCACCGGTGGTCGGATCGTATTCACTGCGATAATCACGTGTTCCACGCGACTGCTGAATCACACCATCAAAAAACGCCATAGACATTTTCATCACGTTAACCATTTCGCGATCGATGGCTTCGACTTGAGCCGATTGAAGATCATTGTTGTTAACGCCTAGGTCAGACAGTTTGTTGCGAAGCATATCTTCGGCCAAGCCCGTTCTCCAAAAAGGAATGAACTCTTTGAAACTGACCATAGTTCCTAGCATGGCTCCCGCGTACCCAGAGGTATTCCAATAAGCGCGCCCGTAACGTTTGTTACGCATTTCATAACGCTCGTCGTAGGAACGGATCTGAGACATCAAAATCTGCGAAGGTGTGGTTCCTAGGTCATGACGGTTACAGATAGCACTGGTGGCTGTGTGCTCATCAGTGCAATACAAGTACAAATCGTCGCCTGGGTTGAATCCCTTAGGACCATAAGAATCAAGGATCGCAGCCACATCGTAGTCTTCCCACGCCCATGGAACATTGATTTCGTCCTCAAGCCGTAGGTAATCCATGACAGAAGAGCTGACTTGCGCGCGGTTCCCTTCGACCTCAACGTATTCACCTTTATTGTTAATCTTAAAGGCTTTAAGTAAGTTGGATCCAGGAAAGTTTGCAACGGACCCACTACGACCGACGCCAAAGTTTTCTTTATCAACACTTCCATAGAAATTGTGACGCAAGTTTAGGTTGTGCCCAAACTCATGGATACTGACACGATAAAGAACCGTATTGATGACATCCTGGCGCACTTCTGGATCGGTGATATCAAGATCGGACACTTTAAGAAAACCGGCAAGACTGCCTGCAAACTCTTCCATATCCATGATGCAGTGACCTTGCTGATTGGTCTCAATATTCTTCATCACTTTATCAAAATGCTGCTCGGCGATTGAATGTAAATCCCCAGCTCCTTGAAAGTTCTTATTAGAAGCCTTCTGGATATTTTGGATCACATCTGCAACCTGACGGAAACCAGGAGAAGCGGCGGCAAATTGCGGGTTGTTAGCAAGACGCTCGATCCAATCCAGATCAATAACACTCATTGGATTGATCACTTTGGCCTGCGGACGACCGTTAAGAAAAGTCGTTTCAAATCCAAAGTCGGTATTTTTAATCGGTGTTTCAATAATTTCTGAAAGAGTCGACGTTAAATCAGCAAGATCAAGACCTTGATCGGCGCTATTTTGATCGACGTAGTAATCCATATGAGTGGGAACAACAACATCGCCCACTTCATTCATGGTGTAACTATTCCAGTAAGGATAAGCAAAACGATTAACGTGCGCCATGTGCTTAAACAACTGGCCGACACCTTCACTTTGATCCCAGTCGGTTACCAACTCTTCGATAGTTTGTTTTTCACCCACACTCACATCAAGTGAACGGTTCATTTGAACAAACAAAGAGCTTTCTTCTTTGGCACCCGCCACAGCATCTTCAACGAGACGCATGTAGTAATCTAAAAAGCCCGTCCACACCATGGTGTTGGCGGCAATAATTTCACCTGTGAAAGGATTGGTATCGCTGGGTCCATAACCAAGAGGGGTTCCCCCAGCCTCCAGCTCTTCAATGAAATTAACAAATGAATAGCGAAGATCACCGAATTCACGCTCGGGACCATCGTTGGCTTCAGACTCATGATTGTAATTGTAATCATGAATTTCAAAACGCAGTTTAGAACCAGCACTTTTTAACAAAGCATTGGTTTGGCCCAAAACCGACTGTGGTTTGGTGTGGTCCCAAATCCATTTATATTTTTGCGGAAAACCTTTTACGAAGTAAAAATGGTGGGTTTTTTCGGCCCAACGATTTTCCATAAAGATATTATGGGGACGGTTTTCATGATTCAAAACCTTACGAACTGTTTGAAAGTGACCAAACTCATAGCGGTCAGGATCTTGCTCGTTCGAGTAAAAATAAGGTTTATAGTCGCTTGGTTGCATCTTCTTGAAAGAGTACTTAAACGTCGCTGTAAAGTTGAAGTCACCCTCGTTCCACTGAGGAGCATTGGCACAAGCCGGAAGACGTTGATAAACAACCTCAATATCAAAGTTAATTGAATCTTCAGTGGTTTTCATTGAATCTTCAACCCGTCGGATGTTGACCGGTGACCAACACTGAAAAACCGAAAGTGAAGAGATTGGAAAGATCTGGGTGGTATTGGCAATTTCTTTTTGCTCTGACCAATTGATCTTAAAATATATCTTTTGATCCCAATTTTTGAAATCGGATTCGATTTATTTGTTGGTGGTCTGGCCGTCAACTTCTTCCAAAGAGTAGTAGATATTGTTGATATTACAGT